>JAITBA010000181.1 GCA_031283835.1 Oscillospiraceae bacterium | reverse complement strand
GGCAAATTTTTTGCAGTCATACTTTCGTATTACAAAAAAAATTAACGCAGAACGGCGGAAAATCCGCCAGAAGATGGGCGTTGAGCGTTAGTGTCAACACGCCCTAGTATAGATGAATTCATTTCTTGCGACGGGAGAAGATTTGTTATGGCAAATCAATATGTTTTGGCGCTAGACCAGGGGACGACAAGCTCACGGGCAATTTTGTTCGACAAAACCGGCAGCATTGTTGCAAAGGCTCAAAAAGAATATGATCAGCATTATCCGCAGGCGGGCTGGGTGGAGCACGATCCCATGGAAATCCTCTATAGCCAGATGAACGCCCTGGAGCTGGTGCTCAGCGCCGTGGACGGCAAGATAAACCTGAGCGACATTGCTTGCATGGGCGTAACCAACCAGCGCGAAACCACCATTCTGTGGGATCGCAAGACCGGCCGGCCGGTGTATAACGCGATTGTGTGGCAATGCCGGCGCACGGCGGCGCTGTGCGAGCAGCTCAAGGCCCAGGGGCATAACGATCTCGTAAAGAAAAAAACCGGCCTGCTCATCGACGCCTATTTTTCCGGCACCAAAATTAAATGGATACTCGACAACGTGCCCATGGCGCGGGAGTTGGCCGAAAAAGACCGTCTGCTGTTCGGCACGGTCGAAACCTGGCTCATCTGGAACTTCACCGGCGGCAAGAGCCATGTGACCGACTATTCAAACGCCAGCCGCACCATGCTTTTTGACGTGGACAACCTGTGCTGGGATAAAGAACTGTGCGATCTGCTGGGGATCCCCCTGCGTATTTTGCCCAAACCCGTGCCCAGCGGCGCGTTCCATGGCGAGGTTGCCCCCGGCATGATTGGCCTGCACGAAATTGCGGGTCTGCCCATCACCGGCGCCATTGGCGACCAGCCCGCCGCGCTGTTTGGCCAGGCATGCTTCAGGGCCGGCCAGGCCAAAAACACCTACGGCACAGGCTGTTTTTTGCTCATGAACACCGGCGGCAAGCGCGTAATCAGCGAACACAATCTGCTCACGGGCGTTGCCTGGGGCATCGGCACCGAAGTGGAATACGCCATCGAAGGCAGCGCTTTCAACGCGGGCAGCGTCATCCAGTGGCTGCGCGACGAAGTCAAGCTCATCGAAAACGCGCCGCAGTGCGACGAATTGGCCGCCAAAGTGCCCGATGCCAACGGCGTTTATCTTGTGCCCGCCTTCACGGGTCTTGGCGCGCCCTACTGGGATATGTATGCGCGGGGCACCATCGTGGGGCTCACCCGGGGCGCAAGCCGCGAGCACATCGCCCGCGCCGTAATCGAATGCATCCCCTGGCAGCTGTGCGACCTGCTGGAGGCCATGGAAGCCGACAGCGGCATCAAATTCAGCGAGCTGCGCGTGGACGGCGGCGCGTCCGTTTCCAACATCATGATGCAAATCCAGGCGGATTTTAGCCAGGCCAACGTGAACCGCCCCAAGGTGGTCGAAACCACGGCTCTGGGCGCGGCCTACCTGGCAGGTCTGGTGGCCGGCGTCTGGAAAGACAAATCCGAGATTGAACAAAACCGCCACGCAGATCAAATTTTCGTTCCAAAAATGCCCAAAGAGCAGCGCGACGCCCTCTACCACGGCTGGCAGCGCGCCGTGGGGCGCAGCAGGGGCTGGATAGAAACCTAGCGGGAGGAGACGCATGGCGACATTCTATCATCCGAATCTACGTGGGCGCACGGCGGTTGTTACCGGCGGCGGGGGCGTGCTGTGCGCGGGGTTTTGCAAGGTGCTGGCCGCGCAGGGCGTTCGCACGGCTGTGCTAGACTTGAACCCGGATGCCGCGCAGGCGACCGCGGACGCGATTGCGGCGCAGGGCGGCACGGCCATGGCCATTGCCTGCAACGTATTAGAAAAGCCTAGCCTCGAAGCCGCGCGCGCGCAGGTATGCGAAGCCTTTGGCCCGTGCGACATTCTTATCAACGGCGCGGGCGGCAACCACCCCAGCGGCACCACCAGCAAAGAAACGCTGGAGCTTGGCGATTTAGATTTAAATTTAGACGGCGCGCCGCAAGCGCTCACTACGTTCTTCGATTTAGATCCACAGGGCATTTCAAATGTGTTTAACCTGAACTTTCTTGGCACGTTGCTGCCCACGCAGGTGTTTGCGCGCGACCTTGCCCGGCAGCCTCATCCCGTCATTGTCACAATCACCTCCATGAACGCCCTCCGTCCCCTGACAAAAATCCCGGCCTATTCGGCCGCCAAAGCCGCCGTGAGCAACTTCACGCAGTTCATGGCCGTGCACTTTGCGCCCGTGGGTATCCGGGTCAACGCCATCGCGCCCGGTTTTTTTTCCACCAACCAGAACAAAACGCTGCTGTGGAACCCCGACGGCTCCCCCACACCGCGCAGCAAAAAAATCCTTGCGGCCACGCCCATGGGTCGCTTTGGCCTGCCCGAAGAACTGGCCGGCGCGCTGCTGTTTTTGTGCGACGAAGGCTATTCCTCTTTTGTCACCGGCAGCATGTTTGCCGTGGACGGCGGTTTCAGCGCCTACAGCGGGGTATAATAGACCTGCGAGGGGGTCTGTTATACGCGCAGCGCAACGGCACGACCGCCCAATTTAAAAAACCCGTTGTTTATCGGGTGCGGGCTTGCGCCCCTGCACAGCACAACGGCACGACCGCCCAATTTTAAAAACCCGTTATTGATCGGGTGCGGGCTTGCGCCCCCACACAGCACAACGGCACGACCGCTCAATTTTAAAAACCCGTTATTAATCGGGCTAAAGGGAGAGAGAGTTATCAATTCATGTCTAAGTCAATTTTAAAATTCAAACCTGACGGTACATTTAAGATCATGCAAATCTCGGACGTGCAGGACACCACGGGTCTGCTCGACCGCACGCGCGCGCTTTTGGTTGCCGTGCTTGAAAGCGAAAAGCCGGATTTCGTCGTCTTCACGGGCGATCAAATCAAGGGCTATGGGCTTTCGCTGCTGCTGGCCAACGCCGCGCAGCGCCATGCCCGCATCACCGCCACGATGGATGAACTGCTCACGCTGCTGCAAGAGCGGAATATCCCGTTCACCATTACGTTTGGCAACCACGACCACGACGCCCCCATGCCCGGCAAGAAGCAAATCGACTACTATCAGCAGTCCCCTCTGTGTCTCACAGAGGATTCGCCCGCGGACGTGCCGGGCTTTGCCAACCACACGCTGCAGGTGCTGTCTTCGCACGACGACGCGCCCGCGCTGCAGCTGTATTTTTTAGATTCCCACGGCTCCAAGGGTCTTGGCTATGCGCCTTTGCAACAGGCGCAGCTCGATTGGTACCGTGCCGTGCGCGAAGCAACCGCGGCGCAAAACAACGGCAAGTACGTCCCCTCCCTGCTGTTCCAGCACGTGCCAATTGAGGAATTGATTGCGCTGTATCGCCAGGTGCCCAAGCGAACGCCCGGCGCGCTGGAAGGTCTTCGAAAATTTTCGGGCAAGTATTATGTGCTGGACGAGAGCAAGGCCGTCGGCTTCATGGGCGAAATGCCCTCCAGCCCCGACCAAAACGCAGGCCTGTTTGCCGCCGCCAGCGAGCGCGGCGAGATGCTGGGCATGTTCTTTGGGCACGACCACACCAACGGTTTTCATGGCAAAGTGGGCGACATGCAGCTGGGCTATGCCCCCAGCGCGGGCTTCAATGCCTACGGCCCCGGCCGCAAGCGCGGCGTGCGTGTGTTCAATTTTCACGAAGACGACCTGCAAAACTTCGAAACCCACATCCTCACCGAAGAACAACTGCTGGCGCAAAAGCTCCCCCTGCGCGTCAAGCTGCAAGATGTCACGCCCTCCAGCTTTGGCGCCGCAAAGCCCCTGGTGCGCCGCAGCATCGTCGGCCTTTCGCTGGGCCTCGGCACCGCCGCGCTGGCTGTTGTCGCGGGCAAGCTCATTCAAAAAGCAAAGATAAAAAACCGCAAAAAATAGACGCTTACGCAAGGCGCACCCCCGCTTCTGTTTTGCAGCCCGCACCCCACCTGTACGCAGAAAATGATGAATCGATGGATGAAGAATTAAAAAGCGCTTGACAAAGTTCGCGGGGGAAGGTATACTAAAAATGCGATGCTAGCGCGGCACTCGGTATGTATGGGCCAAAGACACGGATTTTATGTGACGGGCCTTTTTTTAACAGGCCCCCAAAAACGATTTATGGAGGCGATTATCATGCAAAAATGCACCAAAACCTGCCTGTCTCTTCTGCTTACCCTGGCCATTTTGTGCACAGGGGCGGCCCTTGTGCCTGCCGGCGCAAAAGCGTCTGCCCAAAACCCCAACGGCTGCACCCCGCAAACCTCCTGCGATTATTCTCCCACCATCATTGTGCCGGGTATCAACCAGTCCGTCACCTATCTTTATGACGACGACGGAGAAAAAACCAGCCTGGGCGGCGGCATTATCTTCCCCGACACCGCAAACCTGCCCCTGCCGCAGCTGATTTTCCGCCTGCTGCTCTCGTTCGTCGCCCAGCGCGACCTTGGGCTGACCAAAATTGTGTATCAAACGGTAGCGCAGATGTTTGAACCCCAGCGGGTGGATAACGAAGGGCGCTATGTGCACGACCTGCGCACAGACATTATTGGCCGGGTGAGCGACATGACGCCGGAACAGCGCAACCTGTGCCTG
>JAITBA010000176.1 GCA_031283835.1 Oscillospiraceae bacterium | reverse complement strand
GTACGGCGCTCACACAGCAAAGCTGCTAAAGAAATCCGACACTGTTTGACCGAAACCGATGAGCCACTCAACAAAGCTGACCCCGTACTCGGCAAAAAACCAAGCGCTCGAGAAAAACTCTGTCACGGTTCCGACGGCGTTGAAGATACCGCCCAGCCCTTGCAACGCCAGAACAATACCTTCCAGGATACTACCAAAATCCATGTGCTTGTCCTCCTTTCCAAAAAGTTGTATGTTCATACTAACATAGGAATTATAGTTTGTCAATCCTTTTTTGGGGATTGGCAAATTTTTAGCAAATCCAACAAAAACGACTGTTAGCAATGACTAACATTCGTGAATAATCAAGAGAGCGCGGCACACAAAACCACGCGTTCGTCGGGTGCTTTGGCAGCGTATGCTTAAAAAAGCGGCGATGGGGTTGCGTGCAAGCCCTAAATAAATGTTTACAAAAAATTTAGCTTTTGGTCTTGAAAAATGCCGCAAAAGCGTGTATAATGCAGATATCAGACAAAGAAAGAGGTAGCTATGGGTATGCAACTGGACGCGATCAAATCCCAAAAGGGTGCCGCGGCGCGGTACATCGAGGAGGAAATTGTCCATACCATCAAAAGCTTTGGCAAGCGCCGGCCCGGCAGCGAAGGCGAAACAAAAGCCGTGGAGTACATGGCCGAAAAACTCAAAGAATACGGCTGCGACGAGGTGACGGTGGAACCGTTCGACGTGCACACAGGCGCGTTTATGGGGTGGATTTATTTTTCAATCACCGCAATGCTGGCGGCGTTTGGCCTTTATTTTGTGGGGGCGCGCTGGTCGCAGATTGCGGCGGCCTGCCTGCTTGCTGTGGGCATCGCTTTGTTTTTGGGCGAGTTTTTGCTTTACTTCAAGTTCATCGACCCACTGTATCCCAAAAAAACGTCGCACAACGTGACCGCCGTCAAAAAAACAACCGGCGAGGTCAAACACCGTATTTTCTACAACGGGCACCCCGATGTTGCAAACGAATTTACGTTTTCCTATCATTTTGGCTTCAAAGTATATGCCACGCACTTTCTTGGTTCCCTCGTTGGCCTTGGTTATTTTGCCGTGATCCTGATCACCCAGATTACGGGGTTGCTGCCGCCCAAAACCGTTTTGCTTTTGGGATATATCGGCTGCGTTTTTGTGCCGTTTTGGGTGGGGATGTACTTTATGTCGAACCCCAAAAGGCCGGTTGACGGCGCAAACGACAACCTAACCGCCTGCTACATGGGCATTGCCCTGATAAAAGAGCTGAAAGAGCAGGGCATCGAACTCGAACACACCGAAGTGGGCGTGCTGATTACCGGGTCCGAGGAAGAAGGCCTGCGCGGCGCAAAAGCCTGGGCGGCCGCGCACAAAGACGAATACCAGGATGTGGACACGTATTTTTACTGCTACGACACCATCCGCGAAAAAGAATATTTTTCGGTGAACCTAAAGGACTTGAACGGCCTGGTCAAGGCCGATCAAGAAGCCGGCGACATGTTCCTTGCTGCCGCCAAAAAAGTCGGCGTCAAGTTTAGCAAGGGGCTTGTCCCCTTCGGCGGCGGTGCCACAGATTCCGCGGCGCTTTGCCAGGGCGGCTTTAAGGCCGTGGGCATCACGGGCATGAACCACAACCTTGAACGGTATTATCACACGCGCAAAGACAGCTACGACAACCTTGACCTGGAAGCCCTGGCCGATTGCTTTGCGGTCAGCACGCAGTTACTCGAAGACTTAGAAAACCGATAAACGAGCCTGCCCGCGCCGCCGCACCCCTTTCCATGTCAAAAAATGCACGCACCCCTTGCTTTTTTGGGCAGGGGGTGTTTTGTGTGCCGGCGATATTTTTTGCACGCCGCGCGCCGCACGCCTTTTTTGCGCTTTTTGCGAAAAAACCGCCGCACCCTCTTGTTTTTTTCGGCGCGAAGTGGTATAATAAGCCCAGTGTTGCGGCGGGGAACTCGCTGCGCGGACGGCGGAAAACACAGCAATACGTTCGTATCGCGAGCATTTTGCTATCTAACAATCAATACGAAACAAACGGAGGATATGATGGAAATTTTGGACGCAAATGCGGTGGGCGAATTCGAGACGTTTAATAGCGAGCACCCGTGCGGGCATTTTATGCAGTCGGCGCAGTGGGCGCAGCTCAAGCGCGAGTGGGGCCGCGAAGTGGTGGTGAGCCGCAACGCGGAAGGCAAAATCGTGGGCGGTATGTCGGTTCTGGTGCGCAAAATGCCGCTGTTTGGCCGCACGATGCTCTATATTGGGCGCGGGCCGGTGGCGGCCCCAGACGACTTTGCCACACTGGAGGATTTGTTCAAGAGCATCCCCGTGCTGGCAAAAAAACACAAGGCCTATATTTTTAAGATGGATCCGCCGGTGCCAAAAAGCAACGAGGCCTTCATTGATTTTATGGTGGCGCAAGGGTTCCGGCAGCCCAGCGACGATGCGCATTTTAAGGGTGTGCAGTCGCGGTTTGTGTTCCTGCTCAATCTTGCGGGCAAAACCGAGGAGGAAGTGTTTGCGTCGTTTCATCCCAAAACCCGCTATAACATCCGTCTGGCACAAAAGCGCGGCGTCGAAGTGAAGCTGTGCGGCCCCGAGGCGTGCGAAGATTTTGCGCGGATTATGCATACCACCGGCGCCCGCGACGGCTTTATTGTGCGCCCACAGGCCTACTTCGAACGCATGCTTGGCGCCATGGGCGAACACGCACGGCTCTATATGGCTTACTTCGAGGGAGAGCCCATTGCCGGGGCCCTTCCCATTCAATATGGGGACAAGACCTGGTATCTCTACGGCGCGTCAGATAACGCCCACCGCAATTGCATGCCCAACTACCTGCTGCAATGGGAAATGATCCGCTGGGCGGTGGAGGGCGGCAGTCGGCTCTACGACTTCCGAGGCGTTTCGGGCGGCCTGAACGAGAGCGACATTTTGCCCGGCCTCTACAAATTCAAGAAGGGCTTTAACGGCGACTTCACAGAATTTGCCGGGGAATTCAACCTGGTAATCTCCCCCTTCTTCGAACAATTAATCCACACGGCCCTGCGCGTGCGCAGCGGGCTCATGCGAAAAGGCTAGCCTGACCGGCGTGCGTGCGGCAACACAAAAGGGGTAGCCTGACCGGCGCGTGTGCAGCAACACAAAAAGGGTAGCCTAACCGGCGCGTGTGCGGCAACACAAAAGGGGCTTTGCGCCCCGCAAAAGCAAGATTTTTTAAGGAGAAACCCATGCCCACATTAAGAATCAACACAACGGCGCTGCTGCATAATTTAAAGGCCCTGCAAGCCGCCGCGGGGGACGCGCAGGTGATCCCTGTGCTCAAGGCAAACGCCTATGGATTGGGCGCGGTGCGTGTGGCGGCGCTTTTGGCACAGGCAGGGGTGCGGCTTGTTGCGGTTTCGCGCCTGGAGGAGGCGGAGGAATTGGCGGCGGCGCGCGTGCCCCTCGAAGTTTTGTTGATGACGCCCTACCACACCGAGAGCGCGCTGCAAAAAATTGCGGCGCTGGGGCTAACGGCGGCGATTGAAAGCGTAGAACAGGCGCAGACCCTCAACGCGCTGGCGCAGGGGTCGGTGAAGGTACATTTAAAATTCGACACAGGGATGGGGCGGTTCGGCTTTTTGCCGCCACAGGCAAAGCAGGCCGCCGAAGCGGTGCTTGCGCTCAAAAACTTGCGGGTAACGGGCGTGTTTTCGCATCTTTCAAACTGCTTTAGGCCGGGCGAAAAAAGTGTGCTGTGCCAGGCAGAAGCCTTCGACGGCGTTGTGAATACCCTGCGCGAAAACGGCGTGGAGCCGGGGCTGACGCACCTGGCCAACACCAATGGCCTGCTGCTATATCCGGGGCTGCGGCACAATGCCGTGCGGAGCGGGTCGGCGCTGCTGGGGCGGCTTGCCTATGCGGACCGCTGGGGGTTTCGGCCGGTGTGCGAGCTGCAAGCCGAGATTTGCGGCGTGCGCACGTTGCCGGCGGGGCACACCATTGGGTACGCAAACACCTACATCACCAAGCAAAAAACCCGTGTGGCTGTGGTGCCCGTGGGCTATGCCGATGGGATTTTTACCGAGAAAAGCCGCGACACATTTCGTTTTTTTGACTTACTGCGCTACCTGTATCACGATGCGCTGCTGCTACTAAAAAAGCCGCGGTTGGCGGGTGTGCTGCACGGCCGCCGCGTGCCCGTGGTTGGGCGTGTGGGCCTAACCAACCTCTCGCTAGACGTGACAAACGTGGACTGCGCCCCCGGCGACACGGTTTCGTTCTACGTGAATCCTCTGCTAGTGCGCGAAACAGCGGCGCGGGTATATGCGGAAGACGCGTAGGGCGTACTATAGCGGTTCCACAGGCAAAGCGACGATGAATTTCGTAGTAGAGCGTGTTGACACTAACGCTCAACGCCCATCTTCTGGCGGATTTTCCGCCGTTCTGCGTTAATTTTTTTGTAATACGAAAGTATGACTGCAAAAAAATTGCCTTGCCCGGCAAAAAATCC
>JAITBA010000167.1 GCA_031283835.1 Oscillospiraceae bacterium | reverse complement strand
CTGAACAGGCACAATTACGCGGTCGGCGGCGGCAAGGGCGTTGACGGTCATCATACCAAGTGTCGGCGGACAGTCTAAAACTATGACATCGTAGCCTTTAACCTCCGACAAATATGAGCGCAGCACAAATTCGCGGCTCATGGCGTTTACCATTCGCATTTCCAAGCCTGACAACTCAATGCTGGACGGCATAAGGTCAACACCTTCGCCGTGGCATAAAATGCCTGCGGTAGGGTCAAAGTTTTTTCTTTCCACCACTTTCTCAAGCTGTGTGGCAATGGTGACAGGTAACTCATCCGGCTGTTTCCAACCCAAGCTGACGGTTTGGCTTGCCTGACTATCCAAATCAACAATCAAAACCTTTTTGCCGCGCCGTGCCAACCCGATACCTAAATTGGTGCTTGTCACGGATTTTCCGACTCCACCTTTTTGGTTTACAACCGCATAAATACGACGTTTTTCTTGCTCCATCCCGGTTCCTCCCTTCGCATATATTTCTTGTGCATGGGTCGCAAAACTCCTCTCTGAAATGGATTTAGCCGCCCGTTGTCCAATGAACCTTTGGTTCGTAGAACAAAAGACGGCTATGTAATTTGAATAAGGTTGCCACGGTATCCTTATACCTCCCCGAAACGCAAAAAAGCCGCCGATTCTTTTGGGGGATTGCAAGAATCGGCGGCACACAATAAATATGTCGCATAAATGGCAAAAAGCCTGATTTTATCAGGCTTTTTGAGTGGCTCCCCAAGTTGGACTCGAACCAACGACCCTGCGGTTAACAGCCGCATGCTCTACCGACTGAGCTATTGAGGAATATTAGAAACCCTTATTTGGAGCGGGTTTCAAGCCCCTTGACCTCTAAATTCTCTGCCGTAGCCTATCCTTACGTTTGGGCTACCGACTGAGCTATTGAGGAATATTAGAAACCCTTATTTGGAGCGGGTTTCAAGCCCCTTGACCTCTAAATTCTCTGCCGTAGCCTATCCTTACGTTTGGGCTACCAGCTGAGCTAAGGAGGAATATAATGTTGGCGTCGTCCTGTCTTCCCGGGCGGTTGCCCGCCAAGTATTTTTGGCGCAGGTGAGCTTAACTGCCGTGTTCGGGATGGGAACGGGTGGAACCTCACTGCTATAGACACCAACTGTGCTGCGGTTGCCCGCGTGGTGACCCGTACGAGATTCGAACTCGTGTTGCCGGCGTGAGAGGCCGAAGTCTTAGACCACTTGACCAACGGGCCGCAAGTGCAGATACTATTGTACACGACTTTGCGATGTTTGTCAAGCGGTTTTTAAAATTTTTTACAAAAAATTTCTGCCTTGGTCAATGCTGCGGCCCCAAAAGCCGCAATTTTTTGCCGTCTTCATGGCATAAGCAAAACTCTAAACCGGCAAATCGAAGTGTATCGCTTTCATGTGCTAGATCTATCCGACGAGCGCCCTGTGTCGTGGTGATTGTCAACGATATCTGCTCCAGCGACGAAGAAGCGCACGAACTGGAGCAGCTTTTTCGCCGCAATCAGGTTTCGGCCAGCCATAGTAGGAACGTGCTGAAAGATGGGGCCGCCTATCGCGGGTGATTTGCCAGGCCGGGCGGCGACGAATTTCAACTCTTCTGTTGTTTCATCACCTATTATGCGCGAAAATTGTTGAACAAAAACCAAACCATAATATGAACGTGCTGGAAGATGGGGTCGCTTATCGCGGGTGATTTGCCGGCGGTGGGCGGCGATTTGCAGGCCAACCAATCCAAAAAAACAGAAAAAAGGCTTGACAAATTGTGCGGAGGTGCGTATACTCTAAAAGGGCAAGGCGGTGCGGTTGACGGACGAAGATTTTGAGAGGAATCGCACCCATTGCCATTGCCCAAACGGAGGAAACGGGAAACGCCGTTCGGGCCGTTGCCATGCGTCTGCTGCTTCTGCGGATTAACGCGCTGGTGCGGGTTTTGCATGAGGTGACGGTCAAATTGATTGAGCGCAGAACAAACAGAAAGGAGAAAATGTATGCATAAAATCAAGGCCATTATTTTTGATTGGGCGGGAACAACGGTGGATTATGGCTGCTTTGCCCCGGTGGACGCTTTTATATCCGCGTTCGCCCACTTTGGAATGAAACCGACGATGGAGGAAACCCGCGCCCCCATGGGAATGCAAAAACGGGCGCATATTGAAAAAATGCTGGAGGGTGCGCGGTTGGCGGCGCTGTGGAAGGAAAAGCAAGGCAGAGCGCACACGCGGCAGGACATTCACGAGATATACAATCGGTTTGAACCCGCCTTGTTTGAGGTGCTGCATCACCATGCCGACCCTTTGCCCGGGGTGCTAGAAACAGTGGCGAAAATACGGGAAATGGGAATTGTCATCGGTTCCACCACAGGCTACACGCAGGCGATGATGGAGGTGGTTGTGCCGCTGGCCAAGGCAAGGGGTTATGCGCCCGATTGCTTGGTCTGCCCAGAGGAATGCGGCGGAATCGGACGCCCGTATCCTTATATGCTCTGGCGCAACTTAGAAAAATTAGGCGTGGAATCCATCCACGAAGTGCTAAAAATCGGCGACACTGCCGCCGATATGCAGGAAGGGAAAAATGCCGGCTGCCTGTGTGCGGGCGTGGCAAAGGGGTCCAGTATGCTGGGCTTATCTGCGGAGGAATTGGCGAAAGAAAACAGCGATGCGCTAACCGCCCTGCTGGACACAGCCAAACGAAACTATAAAAAAGCCGGAGCGGATTTTGTGCTTGCGGACATTGCCGCGTTGCCCGGATTGATTGAAACTTTAAATCAAGGAAAAGGAGCCGAAGAATATGTATGAATTTATTCCCGATAATCCCTATATTCTGCTGACACCGGGGCCGCTATCCACATCAAAGGGTGTTCGCAACGCTTTGCTGCGCGATTGGTGCACCTGGGATGCCGATTATAACGAAGAGATTGTGCAGAACATCCGCCGCCGTTTGGTTGCGATAGCGACCGACAGGACGGACGAGTACACCGTTGTTCTCATGCAGGGCAGCGGCTCTTTTTCGGTGGAGGCCACATTGGGCAGCGCGGTGCCGCGGGACGGTAAAATCCTGCTCATCACCAACGGCGCTTATGGCAAGCGCATGGTGCAGATTGCGAAGGTGCTGCAAATCAATTACATCGAATATGCCCTACCAGAAATTGAAGCCCCCGACCCGGAGCGCGTGGCCACGCTGCTTGCGGAAAACCCCGATATCACGCACGTGGCGCTGGTGCATTGCGAAACCACCACCGGAATGCTTAATCCGCTGGAGGAGATTGCTTACGTTGTCAAATCGCGGGGCAAGGTGCTCATCGTGGACGCCATGAGTTCCTTTGGCGGGATCCCGATAGATGTGAACGGGCTGGGGATTGATTTTCTGATCAGTTCTTCAAACAAGTGCATTCAGGGCGGTCCCGGCTTTGGTTTTGTGGTTTCTAGACGAGAGGAATTGCAGAAATGCGAAGGCAATGCCCGTTCGCTTTGCCTGGATTTATATGACCAGTGGAAGGAAATGGATGCCTCCGGAAAATGGCGATACACCTCCCCAACCCATATCGTCCGGGCGTTTTATCAGGCGCTGGACGAGATGGAAACCGAGGGTGGCGTGGCGGCGCGTTATGAGCGGTATCGCAAGAATCAACGGCTGTTGGTGGAGGGCATGGCGGCGTTGGGCTTTCAGGCTTTGCTCCCGGAGGAATTGCAATCGCCCATTATTACATCGTTCCTATATCCGGAGGCAAACTTTGATTTTAACGCGTTTTATAGGCAAGCCAAGGCGCAGGGCTTTGTGCTGTATCCGGGAAAAATCTCACAGGCCAATACCTTCCGGATTGGGAACATCGGAGAGGTGTATCCGGAGAATATCCGGCAATTAGTAGCTGTCGTCAAAAATATAAGAGAGAAAAACGCAGAGGTTGCCGGGTAGCGCGCGGCATATCGTAGTCCCCGCAGGTGTGGGAGAGGAGTGAAGGCGCATTTGTGGCGGGGAATGTGTTTTTGGAAAGTACGGGCTGCGCGCGAACGGCTCGCCGCAGGCGTGGGAGAGGAGTGAAGGTGCATGACGGGTTTGTTGCTGCTGGATAAGCCGGAGGGGATAACTTCGTTTGGTGCGGTGGCGCGGGTGCGGCGGGTGTTGCAGACCAAAAAAGTTGGGCACACCGGCACCCTGGATCCCATGGCCACCGGCGTGTTGCCGGTGCTGCTGGGGGGCGCCACGCGCTTTGCGGCATTGCTGCCGTGCCACAACAAGGCCTATGTGGCGGGCTTGCGGTTGGGGGTAGCAACCGATACCTACGACAGCACGGGCAAAATCCTCGCCGAGCGGCCTGTGACCGCCGCGCGCGAAGATGTGGAACGGGCGCTGGAGCCACTTCGGGGGTCCATTATGCAGGTGCCGCCGATGTACTCCGCGCTGCAAAAAGACGGTGTGCGGCTGTATGATTTGGCGCGGCAGGGCATCGAAATTGAACGCGCGCCGCGGGCGGTGCAGATTTTTTTGCTGGAACTGTTGGAGGGGCAAAGCGGCGACGACTACATGCTGCGCGTTGAATGCACTGCCGGGACGTATGTGCGCAGCTTGATTCGCGACTTGGGCGAAAGCCTGGGCTGCGGCGCGTGCATGACCAGTCTGCGGCGCGTGCAGGCCAACGGGTTCGGCATTGCCCAATGCAAGACGCTGGAAGAGATTGCGTCCGCCGACGTGATCCCCATTGACGAGGCCCTGCGAGGCTACCCCGCTGTGGAGGTGACGCCCGCGCAGGCCGTGCGTTTCCGCAACGGCGGTGCACTCATGCGCACGCGCACAGCCCTCCCTTTGTCTGTGGCCGAGGGGCTGTTTAGGGTCTATGCAAACGGGGGTTTTGTGGGCTTGGGGCGTGTGCAAGGGGAC
>JAITBA010000110.1 GCA_031283835.1 Oscillospiraceae bacterium | reverse complement strand
GCATTTGCGATGACGCCGCCCATGGCCAGGCCCAGCGGCTGGAAGCCCAGCACCACAACGCCCGTGCCGATGCCGGCGGCAATGCGGGCGTAGGATTGCAATTTTTGCCGGTGCTTTTCGTCTTCTGTCATCAGCGCCGAGATGCCCCACAGCGGGATATCGCCCGCGGTGTAGGTCATGCCCCAGAGGATGTAGAATCCGGCGGCCCACAGCACCACAAGAAAGTTGTGCATGGTGCTGGCATCGGGGCCGTAACCGTAGCGCCCGCCCAAGAAGCACAGGATAGTGACCACACCGTTGATTACCGGCACAAAAAGCAGGTAGGGGCGGCATTTGCCCCATTTGCTGCGGGTGCGGTCGACAATGGTGCCCATCATGGGGTCGTTAAACGCGTCCCACACCTGCGCCGCCACAAGAATAATGCTCACAACCGCGGCCGGGATAAACAGGATATCCTTCATAAAATAGGTGGTGAACGCGCCATTGATGATGTTATAGATGATGTTTTGCCCCGCCATCCCTGTCATGTACATGTTGCGCTCGCGCTTTGTGTAGGTTTTTAACTCCATTGGATTGGTTCCCCCCTGCATTTTTTTACGCTTTTGTACTCATGCTACAATATGCATTCATTATAACACATTTTAACCAAAAAGCAAAGGCAAAAACGCAAAATTTTTATCTTGACTTTTACTTGAATCCTATGGTATAATTATTTCTTCTGCTGCAAGGCAGAAAGAAACCATTCAGGAGGTTATTGGCATGGTCAAGGCGATTGTGGGCGCCAACTGGGGCGACGAGGGCAAGGGTAAGGCCACCGACATGCTAGCGGCGCAGGCGGATGTGGTGGTGCGGTTTCAGGGCGGCGCCAATGCCGGGCATACGATCATCAATGCCTACGGAAAATTCGCGCTGCACCTGCTGCCTTCCGGCGTGTTCCACGCAAACGTGACGAATGTTTTGGGCAACGGGGTGGCGCTAGACATCACGAAGCTCCGCGCGGAATATGAGGGTGTGGTGGCGCGCGGCGTGCCAACCCCCAAACTGCTGGTGAGCGAACGCGCGCAGGTGCTCATGCCCTACCACGTGCTGCTGGATACTTATGAAGAAGCCCGCCTGGCAGACAAGGCCTATGGTTCCACCAAAAGCGGCATTGCCCCGTTTTATAGCGATAAATACGCCAAAACCGGCATTCAGGTGTGCGAACTGTTTGACGAAGCGTCGCTCAAAGAGCACCTGGAGGCCGTGTGTGCGACAAAAAATATCCTGATCGCGCATGTGTATCACCAGCCGCTGCTCGACGCGGACGCGCTGCTGGCAGAGTTGCTGGTGCTGCGCGATTGGCTGGCACCCTTTGTGGCCGACACGGCAAAGTTTTTGCGGCAAGCCGTGAAGGAGGGCAAAAACATCTTGCTGGAGGGGCAGCTGGGCAGCCTGAAAGACCCCGACCACGGCATTTATCCCATGGTGACCTCCAGCTTTACGCTGGCGGGCTATGGCGCCATTGGCGCGGGTGTGCCGCCCCACGCCATCACCGACATTGTGGCGGTGACAAAAGCGTATTCCAGCGCGGTGGGCGCGGGCGAGTTTGTGAGCGAACTGTTTGGCGACGAAGCCGTGCAATTGCGCGAACACGGCGGCGACGCGGGGGAATACGGCGCGACGACGCACCGGCCCCGGCGCGTGGGCTGGTTCGACTGCGTGGCGACCCGCTATGGCTGCGCGGTGCAGGGCGCGACCGAAGCGGTGCTGACCGCCGTCGATTGCCTGAGCTACCTCGACGAGCTGCGGCTCTGCGTGGGCTACGAAATCAATGGTGTTGTCACGCGGGATTTTCCTGTGACACCGCTGCTAAAAAAGGCGAAGCCTGTGTATGTGACGGTGCCCGGCTTTGGCCGGGAAGTGCGCGGCGTCCGCGACTACGACGCGCTGCCCCAGGCCGCCCAAAATTATATCGATCTGATTGAAAAAGAAATCGAAGTGCCCATCCGCTTAGTCTCTAACGGCCCCAAGCGGGAGGAAATTCTGGTGCGCACCGCGAAGATATAGCAGCTCTTCGCTTAGCCTCTAACGGCCCCAAGCGGGAGGAAATTCTGGTGCGCACCGCGAAGATATAGCAGCGATGATAGAATACTTTTTGCTTCGTTTTCTAAAAACTACACACATTTCAAAGGAGAAATTTTTATGCAAACGTTTGCGTGTCTTTGCGGTTACGTTTTTGACCCGGCCTTGGGCGACCCCGACGGCGGCATTGCCCCCGGCACCGCCTTTGCCGATTTGCCCGCGGACTGGGTTTGCCCCGTGTGCGGGCTCGGAAAAGAGTATTTTAGTGAAGAGTAGGCTTTGCTTTGACGCGTGGAGACAAGCCCCAAAAATTTTTTGGAACGAGGTGTGCAGATGAAACAACCGGTTTTGCTTTGCATTATGGATGGGTTCGGCATTGCCGGGCCGGAGGCCAACGCCATTGCCGCCGCAAAAACGCCGCGGCTTGACGCACTGTTTGCGCAATATCCTCACACACAGATTGGCGCCAGCGGCATGGAGGTGGGCCTGCCCGAAGGGCAAATGGGCAACAGCGAAGTGGGCCACACCAACATTGGCGCGGGGCGCGTGGTCTATCAGGAGCTTACCCGCATCAGCAAATCCATTGCCGACGGCGACTTTTTTGCCAACCCGGCGCTGCTTGCGGCCATCGACAACGCGAAGCAGGGCAAGGCGCTGCATCTTTTGGGCCTAGTGAGTGACGGCGGCGTGCACAGCCACAACACGCATCTTTATGCTTTGCTGGAGTTGGCCAAGCGTCATGGGCTGCAAAATGTCTATATTCACGCCCTGCTCGACGGGCGCGACGTGCCGCCTTCCTCTGGCAAAGGGTTTGCAGAGGCGCTTTTTGCAAAAACGCGGGAGCTGGGCGTGGGGCAAATTGCCACCATCGCGGGCCGTTACTACGGCATGGACCGCGAACGCAAGTGGGATCGCGTACAAAAGCTCTACGATGCCATGGTGCACGGCCGTGGCCCGCGCTTTGCCTGCGGCGGAGAGTATATCCAGGCTTCTTATGACGCGGGCGTGACGGATGAATTTGTGGTGCCCGCCATTGCGGAACAAGCCTCGGCGGTGCAGCCCGGCGACAGCCTGGTGTTTTTTAACTTTCGGCCCGACCGCGCCCGCGAAATCACACGCGCCTTCGTCGACCCGGACTTCAGCGAGTTCCCCCGCAAAAATTTGCGCCTAACCTATGTCTGCATGACGCAATATGACGCGACCATGCCCAACGTAAAAGTCGCCTACCAACCCCAAAGCCTCAACCATGTGTTGGGCGCGATCCTCAGCGAACAAGGGCTGCGGCAGCTGCGCATCGCGGAATACACCAAGTATGCCCATGTGACGTTCTTCCTCAATGGCGGCGAAGAAACCGTGTACCCCGGCGAAGACCGCGTGATGATTGACAGCCCCAACGTGGCAACCTACGATTTGCAGCCCCAAATGAGCGCCTACCAGGTGGCCGACAAAGTGGTGGAAGTGATTGAACAAGCGCTTTATGATGTGATTGTGCTGAACTTTGCCAACTGTGACATGGTGGGCCACACCGGCCTGTTTGGCGCCGCCGTGGAGGCCGTGGAGGCCGTGGACGCCTGTGTGGGCCGCGTGTGGGCCGCGCTGCATGCCAAAAACGGCGTGCTGCTCCTCACCGCCGACCACGGCAACGCCGACCACATGGCCGAACCCGACGGCAGCCCCTTCACCGCCCACACCACCAACCCCGTGCCGTTCCTGGTTGGCGGTTACGACTGCAAACTAAAACCCGGCGGAAAATTAAGCGACATTGCCCCCACGCTGCTGCAGGTGCTGGGCATTGCCCAACCCGCGGAAATGACAGGGGAAAGCTTGCTGCAAAAGTGAACAACGAACTGCTGGCCGCCTTGCAACGGTTGCAAAGCACGCCTTTTCATATGCCCGGCCACAAGCGCAACACTGCCCTTTTGGGCGGTGCGTTGCCCTATGCCCTGGATATCACCGAAATTGAAGACTTTGACAATTTGCAGCACCCCGCGGGCCTGCTGCAAGACATTGCCGGCCGGGCGGCGGCGCTTTGGGGCAGCGACGCGGCCTATTGCAGCGTCAACGGCAGCACGGGGGCCATTTTGGCGGGCATTCGTGCGCTCACTTGCCCCGGCGACACCGTGCTCGTGGCCCGCAATTGCCACATGAGCGTCTTCCACGCCCTTGAGCTGTGCCGGTTGCGCCCCGTTTTTTTGGAGCCTGACCCCGTGCCCGGCTGGGAAGGCGAACTGCACGGCGCCATCGCGCAAAGCACGCTCGACAAAGCCCTGCAAGCGCACCGCAACGCGGCCTTGTGCGTCCTCACTTCCCCCACGTATGAGGGCGTTGTGAGCCGCGTGCATTGTCCCGTTCCTCTGCTTGTTGACGCCGCCCACGGGGCGCACCTGCCGCTGCCGCAAGCGGATCTTGTTGTGATGAGCCTGCACAAAACACTGCCCGCCCTCACGCAGACCGCGCTGCTGCACGTGTGCGGCCCCCGTGTGAACCGCAGTCTGCTGGAACATAACCTGCGCGTGTTTCAAACCAGCAGCCCCAGCTATGTGCTGCTCTGCTCTGTCGCGGAATGTATCGGCTTGCTGGAGCAGCACAAAATCGCGTGGTTTTCTCAATGGCAAGCCCGGCTAGACGCGTTTTTTGCCCATGCCGCGCGGTGGCGGCGTTTGCGCTTGCTTGCGCCCGACGACCGTTCAAAGTTGTGCGTGGACGCGGGCAACGGGGCGCACGCGGCGGCGTTTTTGCGCGCCCGGGGCATTGAGCCGGAATATGCCCGGGGCCGCTGTGTGCTGTTGCTCACCTCCCCCTGCGACACGGAGGCGATGATGGCGTGCCTTGCCGAAGCCCTGGACGCCCTCGACGCGCAGCCCGCGCCGCCCCCCGCCGCCCCCGCCGCGATTCTGCCCGCCGCCCCCTGCCCTGTGACCCCTGCCTTTGCGCTGCTGCCCCCCGCCGCCTGCCTGGGCCGTGTCGCGGCAGAATATCTTTGGCAATACCCTCCGGGCATCCCTCTGTGCATCCCCGGCCAGGTGATCACCCAGGTCATCGCGGGGCGCGACCAGATTGCGGTGCAGACAGCAGTGGAAGAATTTTTAAATTTTTAAAATAAACGCAGCCTGGTTTGCAAGCAACCCTCCGTTGCCATGAAAAGATGAATTTAATAGTTTTTTCCAGTCATTCCGGTTCATAATTTTGTGAAACTCGTGCAAACTAGTTTGGCACCCATGAATAGCAGGAGGTAATAGAATGGCACACACAAAATCGGCCGGGAAGATGTTGCGGGGCGGCGCTGTGGCGCTGGCGGCGGCGGCTTGCTTGGCACTCAACGCCTGTGGCAACCAAAATGAGAACCCGCCGCAAACCGCAACGCCCACCACGATTGAAAGCGAAAGCCCGGCCACCTGGCCCGACGGCAGCCCCATTTTGCCGGGCGACCAAACGGATATCTATGGTGAGCGCGTCACCGGGCGCGAAGACGAAACCGGCCCCACCGACCCCGAGAGTGCAACCGGCACAGAGAACGAATCGGCCACAACCACACAAGAAAACGAACCCGCCGCAGGCAGCCCGGCGGGTTCGTTGCCAACCGCCGAGATTTTGAAGGGCGTGCCGGGGGCTGCGACCCGCACGGGGCTGCAGCCTTTGCCTGTGCGCAAGATGGAGGTGCCGGACCCCAACAACAGCCGCAACCTGCCCACAAAAAAGATTGAACACGCCTACGGCGCGGCAAAAAACGGGGTTCCTCATCAGATTTCGATTGATAATCAAAGGTTTTTTAATACAAAGCGATATGCCGCCGTGGCCTATGACGACCAGACAAAGGACGAGAAGGTGCTCTATCTTACGTTCGATTGCGGCTATGAAAACGGCAATACCGCAAAAATTTTGGACGTTTTGAAAGAAAAGCAGGTGCCCGCCGCTTTTTTTTGCACCGTGGACGAGCTGAAGCGCGCGCCCGACGTGGTGGCCCGGATGATTAACGAAGGGCACATTGTGGGCAACCACAGCGTCAGCCACCCCTCTTTTGCCGCCATTGACCGCACGGCCATGGCAAAAGAAATTTTGGAAGCGGACAACTACCTGCGCGAAAACTTTG
>JAITBA010000070.1 GCA_031283835.1 Oscillospiraceae bacterium | reverse complement strand
TTCCCCACGCCAAACACAAGGTTGCTGCGCGTGGCGCCCAAAGCACATTTTTGGCACTGCATGCAGTCGGCCTTCAGTTCCTCCCAAGTCATTGCGCGCCCTCCTAAAATGATATTCTTCTATGCCAACCCTTTTGCGCCTGCCGATGCACCAAAACGCCCCTCTTTCCTCAAGAATATTTTACAGCATGCCGTCCAGGGGCTGCTCAAAAGCGGGCAAAAATTCCGCAATAAAGCACTCCACTTCGGGCAGGTTCATCTTTTGCAGCGACTGCAGCGTGGCAACATAGGCGCGGCGGAATTCGGTGTTGCCCGCCTTTTGCTCCTCAATGCACTTAATCAGCGCACTGAGCTTGTCTGCCGCCTTAACAAACTTCCACAAATCCCGCTCGCCTTCTTGCGGCACCAGCAAGCTTGCGTATGCGCCGCGCAAATCGTCGGGCAAAATGGCCAGCAAAGATGCGCAAGCGCTTTCCTCCACCTTCTGGTAGGCCTCGCGCACCTCGCTGCTGTGGTACTTCACGGGGGTGGGCATGTCGCCGGTGAGCACCTCGGGCACGTCGTGGAACAAAGCAAGGTTCACCGCCCGCTCGGCCTGCAGGCTGCCGCCAAAGCGGGTGTTGTGCAGCAGCACCAAGCAATGCGCCAGCACCGCCGTTTCTAGGCTGTGCTCGCTAAGGTTTTCGTTTTCTACGTTGCGCATAAGCGCCCAGCGGGAGATGTACTTCATGCGGGAAAGCAGGGCGAAAAAGGCGGATGGCATGGGCAGCCCCTCTTTTTTAATTTTATTTTATAATTCCACATAAAAATCGTGCACGCCCTCCAGGCCCAAAATGCCTTCGCGAATCATGCCTAGCATCTGGTCGTTGATGACATAAACCATGGCCTTGAGCACCTTGGAGGTGTCTTTGTTCAGTTGCAAACCGGAGCGGTCTTCGGGGAACATGATTTCGAGCGAGCGCAGCTTGGCGCCGCAATTGCGCAGCACTTCGGTGGCTTTTTCGCTCACGTGATAAGCGTCGTCCACACCTATGTAAATAATGCGAACATGCGAATAGCGGATGGCCACGCGCTTGAGGGAATTGAGTGTGAGAAAGATCACAAAGGTGGCAATCAACGCGCCGGACCAAAAGCCGATACCCACCGCCAAACCGATGCACGCCACCGCCCACAAGCTGGCGGCTGTTGTTAGGCCCTTGACGCTAAACCCTTCGCGCAGAATCGTGCCCGCGCCCAAAAAGCCAATGCCGCTAATCACCTGCGCCCCCAACCGCGCCGGGTCAGGCACGCTCTTGGCCTGAAAAATAGTGCTGTATTGCTCAAAGATGAACACCGACGTGCACATCACCAGCGCGGAGCCAACCGCCACCAGCACGTGGGTGCGCATGCCCGCCGGGCGATGGCTGTGCTGCCGCTCATAGCCGATTACGCCCCCCATCAGCGCGGCAAGGCTCAACCGCACAAGGGTTTCTATCGAAAGCTTCACCGACTCGCTTTCCCAAAGTTCCAACAAAAAGTCTCTTATCGCCTGCATGGTTTTTCTTTCCCCTTTGCTTTTCTTCTATTATAATATAAATACGTTACTTTTGCAAGGGTCTGGGGCCAAAATTTCAAAATTCACGGCATTTGCTTGATTTATCCGGGGGAAGATGCTATAATAGACATCCTCGGAAACCCGGGGCAAGCGGCACAAAAATTCAGCGGGGCAGAGAACCGATCCTCGTTCCCCGCACCGCTTGTTTTTTCGTTCCTGTGTTTTTACGCGAAGGCGTCCAACACGCTGCTGACGGTCTTGATCGCTTTGTTCAAGCCCTTCTTGGCGTTGCGCTGGTGCTGTGGCTGCGCGATCGCGCCGCCAACCAGGCCCACCGCGCCGCCAATTGCCACGCCGATGCCAACGCCCTTCGCAATTTTTGCCGCCTGATGCTTTGCCATTGCCACAAGAGGTTCCCCCTTTTATAATATTGCTTTCGCAAGGTTATTTTGCACCGCGGGCACAAAATTAAACGGAGGTTTTTGCTTTGGAAAACATTGCTAATTTTCAACTGAACCTGGTGCTGGTGGAACCGGAAATTCCGCAGAACACCGGCAACATTGCCCGCACCTGCGCCGCCACGGGCGCGCGGCTGCACCTGGTGGAGCCGCTGGGCTTTAAAATCAGTGATGCCAAACTCAAGCGCGCGGGGCTGGACTACTGGCATTTGCTGGATATTACCTACTACACAAGCTTGGAGGATTTGTTTGCCCGCACGCCGGGTCCCTACTATTATTTTTCAACAAAGGCGGCGCATGTCTACACCGAAGTCGCTTACCCGCGGCAGGTCTACCTCGTGTTTGGCAAAGAAACCAAGGGCTTGCCCGAAGACTTGCTTTTGCAAAACAACGCGCGCACCGTGCGCTTGCCAATGCTTGCGGAAGCCCGCAGCCTGAATCTTTCAAACGCCGTGGCCGTGGGTGCCTTCGAGGCCCTGCGGCAGTGGGGGTTCCCGGCGCTTGCCACACGTTCCGCCCATTTTGCGCAATAGAAAGAGGGACCCTCCCATGAAAAACCTGACCTTCCGGCTGCTGGCCCTGCTGTTTTGGCTGTGCCGCCTGTGCCCCGTGCAAAAGGGCAAGGCGGTGCTGCTGCGCCATTTTGCCGATTGGGGCTCTCTTGCGCCGCTGGGCGACGCGCTAAAAGCCGCGGGCTACCGGGTGGTGCGCGTTGCGCGGTGGACGCAGCCGGGCACCCTGTTTCATCTGGCCACCGCAGATGTGGTGTTTTTGAATAACAACTTTAATTTGCTGCGCTACTTGCGGTTCTCAAAAAAAACGCGGCTGGTGCAGCTCTGGCACGGCGAGGGCGCGTGGAAGCAATGGGGGCTTTCGGCCGAAAAAGACACCGCGCCGCTCCCCTACACCGCCGCCGTGTGCAGCAGCCGTGGCGTTGCGCCCTACTGGAGCGAAGCGCTGGGCCTGCCGCCGGCGCAGGTTCTGCCTTTCGGCTCCCCGCGCATCGACGCGCTGCGCAAGCCCTTCAACAAACAAGCCCTGCGTGCCATTTTTGACCAACAGCACCCCTCGTGCAAGGGCAAGCGGCTGTTTCTCTACGCGCCCACCTTCCGCGCGGACCCGGCGCAAAACGCCGCACTGCTTTCGCACTTTGATTTTGCGGCGTTTGACGAACAATTCGGCGGGCAAGCCATGCTGCTTATGCGGCTGCACCCCGCCATACACAGTGACTGCCGGCTGCCGCGGTGCAATTGCGCGCTCGATGTGACCGGCCTGCCGGATCCCCTCGAATTGCTGCGCGTGTGCGACGTGTTTGTCACAGATTACTCCTCCCTGTGCTTCAGCGCGGCGGCTCTGGGCCTGCCCATTGTGATTTTTGCCTTTGACGCGGAAAACTACACGCAACATGACCGGGGGTTTTATGTGTCGCCGCTGGCGCTGCCGCCGGGCAAAATCGCGCGCACCTTTCCCCATTTGCTCGCCGCCCTGGCCTCGCCTGAAGGCCCAACCGAAAAACAGCAGCGCGAAGCCTTCACAGCTTTTCATCTGGGGGCGACGGACGGAAAAAGCTGTGAAAGGATTATCGATTGGCTGCGCTAACCGGGGGGATTCCACACCCCAAACAGCACCATAATCGGCACATCCAAAATTTCTGCCAAACCTGCCACTTCAATGTCCGTCACCGTGCGCAGGCCTTCCTCCACGCGTGAGACGGAGCCGCGGCAAACATACACCGCGATGGTTTCGAGTTTGTCGGCCAGCTGCTGCTGGCTGTAGCCGCGCAAAAGACGGTATTTGCGCACGTTGGGCCCCACGAGGTTTTTCGTTTGCCCGTCAATAATTCTTGGCATATTTCTTGTTCCTCCTGCAAACTTTGTCTTGACACAGGACAAGAAATATGATACTATATCTTTTGTTGGAATGTTGTCCTATAAAAGGACAAACAGCAAAAATCGGAGATCGCACGTGAGCAGTTGTTATTATGTCGCATGCAGCCGGTGCAGGCGCACCTTTCCGCAGGGCAGCATCGTGGTGGATACCGCAAAGGCGGAACACTGCCCCCACTGCGGCAGCCGGCAACTGGGCGCCCCCGCGGCACGGGACGAACCCCTGACGGATATTCTGGTGGCCGCCAACGAAGCCGCCTGCGGTGTGTTTGCACAGCAACTGGTGGCCGAAGGGCGGTATTTAAAAAACAAAGGCGCTTGAACAGATTAGAGCACAAAAATGACGAAGTAATCTTTGCCTTAACCCTCTAATTGCTTTATACACAAGGCTTTCGGCTGGTCAAGCCCCAAACAAGACGGGCTGATGCGCCCGCACAAAAACACAACCCCCCGCGAATGATGCGCAGGGGGTTGTGTTGCTAAAAAAGCGTCCTATACACCCAGCAGCATGCCTGCCGCAGCCCCAAAAGCGATGTAGCACAGCGGGTGCAGTTTGCGGGTTTTTTTCCAAAAAACAAAGGGCAGCAAGGCGGCATAGAGCGCGACGCAGCGCCAGTCGAACCAGCGCAGCGGGGCGTGCCAATCCAAGGCAGCGCCGCTGCCCAACGAAATTTGCAGCAGCGTCAGCGCCGCCGCACAGATAAGCCCCGCGCTCACCGGGCGCAGCACCCGCATCACCCGTTCCGCGCGGGTGGTGTGTTTAAAGCGTTCCATCAGCCTGGCCACCAACAAATCAACAAGCACCGTGGGGGCCATAAGAGAAACGACGCTCAGCACCGCGCCAAAAAGCCCCGCCACGGTAAGGCCCGTGTAGGCGGCCAAATTGGTTCCCAGCGGCCCCGGCACGCACTGCGCCGCGGCAATCATGTCCGCCAGTTTTTTTGCGGTGTACCACCCGCGCCGACGGCCGATGCTCTGCAAAAACGGGATGGTAGCAAGCCCCCCGCCCACGGCAAACAGACCTGTGCCAAAAAACTCAAGGAGGAGAAAAAGATAGACGCTCATGGCTGCGCACCGTCCTTTGGCGCAGAGCGGAACGACCCAAACAGCCCCAGCACCCCCGCGCCAACCACAACCCACGCGGGGTTTATACCGAGGATTGCCACAAGGGCAAACGACGACACCAGCAGAACAATCTGCCACCAGCGGCCCACGCTTTCGCGCACAATGTGCACCACCGAAGCCGTGATCAGCGCGCACACCGCCACACGAATCCCCACAAAAGCCGATTGCACCAACTGAATTTCTGCCACGCCCCGCAGCACGGTGGCCATGAGCAGCATCAGCAAAAACCCGGGGAGCATCACCGCAAAAGGACCCGCCACAGCGCCCGCCACACCGCACACCCTGTAGCCGATGAAGCTGGACACATCTACCGCGATAATGCCCGGCGTGCACTGCCCCACAGCATAATAATCAAGGATTTCGGCCTTGGTGCACCACTTGCGCCGCGCAACCATTTCCCGCTCCAGCATCGGCAGCATGCTCAACCCGCCCCCAAAGGTGAACAGCCCCACCTTGCAAAAGCTCAAAAACAACTTTGGCAAAAGCTTTAATTTTAATTTTTGCTTGCTTGTTTGTTTCACAAAAACCCCTCCGTTACACACTTTCAAAATCCGTCCGCCGCCTTTTTTTAAGAAAAAGTGTTCGTACTCAAAAAATATTCCCGCACAGCCTGCGCCGTTTTCTCATTCATCCCGGGCGCCTGGGCGAGTGCTTCGGGCAGCGCCTCCCGTATCGCCTGCATGGTTTGAAAGTGCGTGAGCAGCGCTTTGGCTTTGGCGGGGCCGATGCCCGGAATTTTTAGCAGTTCGGAATCCAAGGCGGCTTTGGTGTGCTTTTTGTGGTGGTACGCAATGGCAAAGCGGTGCGCTTCGTCCTGGATGGTTGTCACAAGGGCAAACGCCGCCTTGGTGGAGGTGAGGGCAATCTCGCCGCCGCCGGAGGTGATGGCGCGGGTTTTGTGCTTGGAATCCTTCACCATGCCAAACAGGGGAAGGGCATGGCCATGCCGGCGCAGCACCGGCTCCACCGCGTGCACCTGCCCCATGCCGCCGTCGAGCAAAATCAAATCGGGCAGCCTGCCAAATCCAAATTCGTCGCCGGTGTCTTTTTCTTCCTCATAGCGGGCCATACGCCGCTCAAGCACCTCCGCCATGCTGGCATAGTCGTCCTGCCCGCTAAATCCCTTGATGGCAAACCGCTTATAGGCTTTTTTTAGGGGCAGCCCCTGGGCAAAAACCACCATGCCGGCCACGTTGTCGCTGCCGCCGGTGTGGCTAATGTCATACGCCTCAATATAAGCCGGGGCCCGTGGCAAGCCAAGCATGCGGGCCAGCTCCTCCAGCGCGGCGATGGTTTTGCTTTGGCGCCCCGTGTGATGGGCCAGCTTTTCCAGCGCGTTCTGGCGGCAAAGCTCCACCAGGCGCAGGGGTTCGCCCTTTTGGGCCGTCTGCACAGCCACCTTGCGCCCTGCCATGCCGCCCAACCAGTCCTCCAGCAAATCGCGCGCTTCAATGTCGCCATCGAGCAGCACCCGCCGGGGCAAATCTTCGTTGCGCATGGCATAGTAGCGCTCCAGCAGCTCTTGTCGCATGCTTTGCCGCGCCTGCCGCAGAGCCGGTTCTCCCGCGGTGTCTTCCAAAAGCAGCGCCCGAAAATCGCCCCGCAAAAGCAAAAAGTGCTCCGCGTCGCGCAGGCGGCCGCCCGCAAAACGCAGCACCATCCAGCAGGCCTGGTTCTGCGCGGTGGTCAGCGCAAAAACGTCCTGCCGTTCCGTGCTCTGGCTCATCACATGCTGCTTTTCCTTGAGTTTTTCTAGCGCCCGCAACCGGTCACGCAGCCGGGCAGCCCGCTCAAACTCCAAATCTTCGGCCGCCTGCTCCATGGCGTGCCGCAATTCTTTCTCGCCCTGGGCACTGCCTTTTTTAAGAAAGTTCGTCGCCTCACGCACGCTCTGGGCATACGCTTCCTGCAAAATTTTGCGCCCGCAGGGGGCGCCGCACCTCTGCATATGATACTGCAAGCAGGGCCTGCCCCGCCCAATATCCCGGGGGAACACACGCGAACACGTGGGCAGCTTGAATATCTGCTGGGCCTCTTCCACAGCCAGCTTCACGGCGTAGGCATTGGTGTAGGGGCCAAGATACTCCGCGCCGTCGTCGTGCTTTTGCTTGGCGACCAAAAGCCGGGGCCACGCTTCCCGCGTGATTTTTACCCAACGATAGCCTTTGTCGTCCTTGAGCAAAATATTATATTTGGGCGCGTGCTGCTTAATCAGCGCGCATTCCAGCACCAGCGCTTCGTGTTCGCTGCCCACCACAATGTAGTCAAAGTCCCGCACCTTTTCTACCATTGCCATGTCATAGGCATCATGAAACCCGTTGCCAAAGTATTGCGTTACGCGGTTTTTCAGCTGCTTTGCCTTGCCAATATAAAGAATCCCGCCCTTGCTGTCCTTCATCAAATAGACGCCGGGCAGCAACGGCAGGGTGATGGCTTTTTGGCGCAACGCAAGCAAGTTAGCATTCATGCGTCTTCTCGCTTTCGCAGGAGGATTATTTGTAAAAATGTGCAAGTTATGCGTTTTGGGTTGGGCTTGTTTGGTCTTTTTGCTTTTCGCTTGGGGGCTTCACCCGGGCCATCAACGCCAATAGCAGCGGCAGGGCGATGACTACATTGAACTGGAAGAAACGGTGATCCGGAAAGCAAAGCAACAGCATGGTGCCCATGTTGTAGGCAAAAACGGGCAGCACCAGCAGCAAAGTCCGCAGCCCATGGCGGTTTTGCAGCGAAAAAAAGGCCGCTACCGCCAGCGCAAGGGCCCAAAGCCCCAACGATTGCAGCGCCCGGCTGGGGGTCACAAACTGCACCAGCTTATCATAGAAACCATAGAGCCGCCCCGCGTAGTACGAAACGCGGGAATTCTGCGCCGCCGCCAGTTCTTTGCTAATAGTAGCATACCCAAGTTTGTCGTCCAGCGCCTGGCTGGCTGCTGTGTCATGATAATAATACAAGTAGATGTCAATGTCCGTGAAGTCCCACACGGGGCGCGTGAGGGCCAGCACCGCACGCAACGCGACGGTGGGTGCCCGGCGCACCGTGTTCCAGGTCATGCGCAGCAACTGCTGCGGCGGCATCTGCGGCACCGCGACGCTGGCCCGTTTGCCTCCACCGTCCCATTTGATGGTTTCATAACTGCCAAACTTCCCTTCTTTCTGCCAAACGTCTTCGCTGGCCACGGTGTGCAAAAACGCTTTCGTTTCGCTGTCAATGGCCGAGGGATCGGTCAGATAGACGCTGCCCAGAATCGTCATGGGCAAACCTACCGATTCTATGTACGTATTTTGGGGGTCTTCCACTTTTGCCAGCGTATAGATTGGCCCCCACACCAAAAAAATCATTACCGCCGCCAGCGAGCCCGAAAACAGGCAGGCTCGCGCACGGCCTTTGCCAAAAAGACAAAACAGCAGCACCACCAATGGCAGCGTAAAGAAAAAGCTGTTGTGGCGCATCATCGTCATCATCGCCAGAGCTGCGGCCAGGCCCACTTGGTTGCCGCGGCGTTCGAGCCATGCGCCGTGCGACAAAACGATGTTCACCAACTGCACCGCCAACGCCAGGGCCAGGATGGTGACCATCGTATCCTTCCAGGCAAACATCATCATCGTGCGGGTGGAGTACGCCGAAAGCAGCGTATAGACAAACACGCACGACCACAGCCAATGCATACCCCAGGCACGCAGGGTAGCGGTCATCCACCCGGCCACCAGGCTGAACGCCACGCATTGCACCGTCACAAAAAAGCCGTAGCTATTGACAAGCCGGGTCGTCAGCCACATGAGCATCGTGTGCGCGGCAGGGTGCCAATTGTTAAACTGCCCTGTTAGCGCCTGCGCCCACTGACCGACCGTATCGTTAGTCAATGCACCGGGGTACTTGCCCGCCAGCTGCAGCAGCAGCACGGCGCACACCGGCACCGCCCCAGCCGCAAAAACGCGCCAATCCAGCTTTGCCCGCGTCTCGCGCACGCCAACGCCCACCTCAAAAAAACGCAGACTAACCCAACGCAGCGCAAAAAACACCACCGGGGTGAGTATAATAATGCTCACCACCGCCCACAGCACAAGGACAGTGAGCCTTGAAAAGGTGATGCCCGTGGCAGCGCAGGCGATATAAAGCGCAAAAAGCCCCTGAAACAACAGCACCAGCGGCGGCCCTTCGCATGTTTTTCGCAAAATTTGCGATATCCGCAGCCAAGTTTGCTTGATCATGCCTGTTCTCCTTCCGTGTTCACACCCCAAATCGCCGTTTTGTCGCCGTCGTCCGCACAAATAGCCCGCACGGCTTCAATGGCGGTGCACATGGAGTGATCCATGTTGTTGTAGCGGTGCTGGCCATTGCGGCCCACGCAATAGAGATTCGAAACCCCGTCGAGCCACTGGCGCACCGCCGAAAAATCTTGATAGACCCCAAAATAGCCGGGGTAGGCCTTGGGTACGCGAATGTGCGTGGCATCCAGCACATCCGCAGGGTCAATGACGCCAATCCGCGCCAGCTCCTCCACCGCAAACGAAATAAACGCGTCGGCAGACATGCTCCACAGGGCGTCGCCCTCGGTGCAAAAATATTCCAGTCCCAACCAGGCTTTGTCCGGCTCCTCCGCCAAAAAAGGCGACCAGTTATGAAAAAGTTGCAGCCGCCCCAGCTTGATATTTTTTTCTTGCATATAAATCCAGGTGTCCTTCAGGTTGCCCGGCAAGAGTTTTTTTGTCAGCAAGCCCACGGTAATAAAGTCCCGGTAGGGCAGCTGCGAGGCGATGTCTTGCACCTGGGCAGGCACCGCCTGGCCCATGGCGGTTACCAAATCCTTCACGGGCATGGAGGAAACCACGCACGCGCCGCGAAAAACTTCGTCGCCCGCAACCACACCCGCAATGCGGTTCCCTTCCAGCAGAATTTTTGTCACCTTGCAATTGTGGCGGATTTCGCCGCCCTGCCGCACAATTTGCGCTGCCATGGCCTCCCAAAGCTGCCCCGGGCCGTGCTTGGGGTAGTGAAACTGTTCAATCAGCGAAACTTCACGCGCGCGCTGCGGCTTAAAAAGCGGCTGCAAAAGGGCCTTGCCCAACGAAAGCCCTTTCACCCGCTGGGCACCCCAATCGGGCGCAATGCGGGAGGGCGGCACCCCCCAGAGTTTTTCGGTGTAGCCCTTGAAGAACATCTCATAAAGCGGGCGGCCAAAGCGGTTGATATAAAAGTCTTCCAGCGAATGCACCGGCCGCGGGTGCGCCGCACTGGCAAGGTAACCAACCCCCGCCCGCATGGCCGTCGAAAGCCCCAACTTGCCCAGCGTTTGCAGCGAAAGCGCAAGGGGATAATCAAAAAACTTGCCGCGCCAAAGAATATGCGAAACCCGGGGGCGCAGCAAAAATTCTTCCGGCGGCAAAATTTGGCGCCACAGGTCGTTCACTTCCTCACTTTTTGAGAAAAAGCGATGCCCGCCAATGTCCATGCGGTTCCCATGAAAATTCACCGTGCGCGCAATGCCGCCAATGTCCGGCGTAGCCTCCAGAATAACCGGGCGCATGTCCGTTTTTTGCAGCAGCTGCCACGCGGCGGTAAGCCCTGCCGGGCCCGCGCCAATGATAATGACTGTTTTTTTATCTTGTTGCGCTGCTTGTGTTTGTTCCGTCTCCATCATGCAGTCTCCTTTTCTTTTGAAAAACAAAAGCCTACGTCTAGCCCTGCTATTTTATCATTTTTTTGCAAGAATTGCAAGCCTTTTTGCTTGTTTTTTTCTGCAGGAGGAAAAACAAGCAACCCTCCGCAAGCAATTCCTCGTGTGTCCTATAGCAGTTCCGCATGGCATTTGCGTTGGATTTGCACGGGCTTTTTAGAATGTGATATCGAACCGCGATATCAATGGCTATATCTGCTCATGGCTTCTTCCAGGGCGCCGTCAACAATGAGCGCGGCGGCGGCGCAAGCATCTTCGCAGGCGGCGCGCAGCGCCTCACGCTCGCCGTCCCGCAAGGGCGAAAGCACCCAGTCCACCAGGTCGTCGTCCGGGTGAGGCTTTTGCCCCACGCCCAGCCTAATACGCGGAAACGCCTGTGTGCCCAAATGGGCAATGATGCTCTTCAGTCCGTTCTGCCCCCCCGCGCTGCCGCCCCGCCGAATGCGCAGCACGCCCGGCGCAAACGAAATATCGTCGCACAGCACCAGCACCCGCTCCGGCGGAATCTTGAAAAACCGCGCACATTCCGCCACGGCGCGGCCGCTTTCATTCATATAAGTAACGGGCTTAAGCAGTGCGCAACGCACGCCGCCCAATTCTCCCTGGGCAAACAGGCCGCCAAATTTCAGCTTGTTCAGCGGCACATTTTGCCGGTTCACCAGCACATCCATGGCCAAAAAGCCCGCGTTGTGGCGGGTGAACTCATATTCTTTGCCCGGGTTGCCCAGGCCCGCAATGAGCCACTGGGGCCCCGCGGCGGACGGCTTATGAAACAACTGCATCTAACTCCTCAATGATAGCAGTTCCGCAGACATGCAGCATTGTATTTGTGGAACCGCTATATCTTTATTGCCAAAATCCTTGCGTATTTTAAGAAAATTCGACGCGGTGCGGCAAAAAATCTACCGGAAGACGCGCGGCGAACGGGGTTGCCGCAGGGCCTACGTTTTTGCTTTTTGGCCTTTGCCGGGTTTGTTCACTTGGCGGGCGCGGGCAATGGCGAACCCGCTGGGGGGCACGTCCTCGGTAATCACCGAACCTGCCGCCGTAAAAGCGCCCTGCCCCACCGTGACCGGGGCCACCAGGCTGTTGTGGCAGCCAATGAACGCATCACTGCCCACCACAGTGCGGCACTTTTTTGCGCCGTCATAGTTGGCCACAGCCAGGCCGCACCCAACGTTGATATTCTCGCCAAAATCGGCGTCGCCAATGTAGCTCAAGTGGGCAATTTTTGTGCTGTCGCCAATAGTTGCGTTTTTAATTTCCACAAAGTTGCCAATGCGCAGGTTTTGGCCCAGCACGGTGCCGGGGCGCAGGCGCACCCAAGGGCCAATGGCGCAGCCTTCGCCAATCACGCTGTTCTCGCCCTGCACATTGTTGAGCGTCACGGCATTGCCCACCGTGCAGCCCCGCAAAACCGTGTTGGGGCCAATGGTGCAGCCCTCGCCAACCACCGTGCCGCCGCAAAGAATCGTGCCCGGCAAAATCAGCGTGCCCGCGCCAATCTCCACGTCCTCGCCAATCAAAACACCGTCCTTGCCGATAAACGCAACCCCCGCCTGCGCGTGCCGCGCCAAAATGGCCATCTGGTCTGTGCCAATCAGTTCCCGCATGGCGTGCCCTCCCCCTGTTTTCGCAAAAGCTGTTCTCAACAAATAGACATCCACGGAAATCCGCTCGCCCCGGGTTTCCGAGGATGTCTAATATATTATGGCACATTTGCAATGAAAAAGCAAGGGGAGAACGGAAGATTTGTGAGACTGTGACGAAAACATTTTTGCCATTCTGTTACAAAAAATATGATTGCATTTCTTGTTCAATTATGTTATAATACAAGGAGAAAAGGAGTGATTTGCTGTGCTGTTGCCACAAACAAAAGAAGAATTAAAGGAGAAAATCGTCACGCGGTTGAGCCGATTTGTGGGCGTTTTGCCCAAGGATGCCGCCGACGAGCATTACTACAAGGCCCTGGCAGGGCTGCTGCGCGATTTGCTGGGCGAGCAGCGGGCCGCCTTCACCCAGCGCGCGCCCCAAAAAAAACGCGTATACTACATGAGCATGGAGTTCTTGATGGGTCGCTCACTAAAAAACACGCTGTTTAACCTGGGCCTAACCGAACTTGCCGAAAAAGCGTTGGCAGATTTTGGCGTGCGGCTCCAAAGGCTCTATGACTGCGAACCGGACGCGGGGCTGGGCAACGGGGGGCTGGGGCGGCTGGCGGCATGCTACCTCGACGCGCTGGCCACGCAAGAAATCCCCGCCACGGGCTACAGCATTCTCTACGAATTCGGCATTTTTCAGCAAAAAATTGTGGATGGCTGGCAGACAGAACTGCCGGACTTTTGGCTGCCGGGGGGCAAGGTGTGGCTGGTGGAACACGCCGACCAGGCGCAAACCGTGCACTTTGAGGGCACGGTAGAAGAAACCTGGGACGGGGAATATCACCAAGTGCAAACCGCCGGAACCAAAACCGTCACGGCCGTGCCCTTTGATATGATGGTGGCCGGCATGGACGGCAAGGGCGTGAGCCGTCTGCGCCTGTGGAGCGCAAAAAAGCAAGACATTGACATGGAACGCTTCATCAAAGGCGACTACATGGCCTCGGTGGAAGAAAACGCCATGGCCGAGATGATTTCAAAAGGGCTTTATCCCACGGATAACCACCCCGAAGGCAAGGCTCTGCGCCTGCGCCAACAATATTTTCTTGTGAGCGCCTCGATGCAAGAAATCGTGTTCCGTCACCTGCGCGAGCACGGCAGCATGAACAGCCTGCCTGAGTGCGCCGCTATCCATATCAACGACACCCACCCCACCATGGCCATTCCGGAACTCATGCGGCTGCTGCTGGACGAGTGCGGCTATGGCTGGGACGAGGCGTGGGGCATTGTAGAAAAAACCTTTGCCTACACCAACCACACCGTGATGCCGGAGGCGCTGGAAAAATGGCCGGAGGAGCTGGTGAAGCGCCTGTTGCCGCGGTTGCACCAAATCATTGCCGAAGTCGACCGCCGCACGCGCAAAAGCCACTGGGAAGCCGCCCGCGACACGGGCTTTGTGGAGCGCGCAGCCATCATTGCCGGGGGGCAGGTGCGCATGGCAAACCTGTGC
>JAITBA010000187.1 GCA_031283835.1 Oscillospiraceae bacterium | reverse complement strand
AAGAGGGTTTCCTCGACGCGGGCGCGCACCAGCACTTGGTTGCGCCCGGTTTGCATCACGGCCACAGGACGATTATAAAGATAGCCCGGCGAAAGGTTGGTCAAGTCTTTTTGGTTGGGGTCCAGCAGGATCACATCCTCGAGGGGCAGAGCAACGCCACCCAACCCCCGCAACCGGGGCGCACCCTGCGACATCACCGAAAGCACCATGGCGGCAACCACTGTCAGTGCGCAAATGCTTAGGCCCGCAGGCACAAGGGCACGCGTGTGCTGGGAGGAATGCTCTTCTTCTTGCGTGAAGGTTTTCTTTTTTTTGCGCAGCAACATGCGCAGCGAAACGGAAGCCGCTGTGGTGCTGATCCGTAATTTTAAAATATTCCAGCGCAGCCGCAATGTGCTGGGGATTGGCAAGCGTTGCGTGTTCCGCGCTGCGTGTGGTGTGTTTTTGTGCGATGTGCGTTTTGGCAAGCCTTTACGCAGTCCTTTCTTTAGTTATGCCTTCTTTGCTTTTTTTGTGCCTTTGCGTTTTTTTAGCTGTATTGCGCCGGTTTGGAGAAGCCACTTGCGCAGCAGCACCGCCGCCAGACACAATGCCGCGGCAATGGCGGTTAGGCCTGGCGCATAGCCCGCCACAAACGAAATGGCATAGCCCGCAAAGGGCAGCACGGCCAGTTTTACGCCGAGGATGGAGGTGTAGTTGAACTCAATGCTGTCGGCCTTGGCCGAAGCGGCGCGCTTGGTGCGATACATATCTTGCCCGCTTTCCTTCCAGTGCGCCTCCACAATGCGGGTGATGCGGCTATCGGGGTTGTTTGGCACGGCCCAATAAGTGACAATTTCGCCCGGTTCGATTTTGTTTGCGGCGGGGCGGTAGGTGAGCAAAAGAGAGCCCTGAGGAATTTTTGGAGCCATGGCAGCGGTGGGTTCCACAAAAAAGTGAAGCTTGCCAACGCCGTCGGCTGCCTGGTTGAGCCCGAAGGTCAACGTCAGCAACAAGCAAAGCCCCACGGCCGTCCACAAAAACACGTTGGCGGTGATGTGGATGTTGCGTGCTTTTTTGGAGCCCGGCTCTATTTGAAGTGGGTCGGATATGTCTGTGGCTTCGTCCAGCACCTCGCCGGCCAGTTGATCTAGCTCGTCGACCAAGGCCTGCCCCTGGGGCGAAAGCGACAGGGGTGCCCCCGCGGGTATTTTTTTATGACGCGGCAAATTCATCACTCCGTTGTTTGTATTCTGTCTGCACAGAACCGCGCAGGATGTTGCGCAGGGTATACGATACGCTCTGCAACTGCGCATAGATGTGATCTTGCTCGGCGCGCAGGGCCTCGGATTGACGCCGCGCGTCACGGGTCAACTGTTCGGCTTCTTGCTGGGCGGCGCGGAGGGTTTCCTCCGCCTGCGCCCTGGTCTCCACCAGCACTTTGCCAATCAGGATCTCTTTGCTTTTGCTGTCTATGTCGTCGCTCATGATGGAAATTGGCCCTGTGCCCGCGATGCCTGCGGCGGTTTGGCGGCGCAGTTGCTGGCGCAGCATATCCGCCTCGGCACGCAACGCGTTGATTTGCGTCACAAGCCCCTCGGTATGCAGCTGGTTTTGCTGCTGCCCATCGCCTTGCTCGCTCAACTGGGCCAGCAGGCGCTGGTTTTGGGCTTGCTGCTCGGCCAGTTGTGCCTGCAGGTGCGCAATGTATTTTTCTTGCTGTTCTATCTGGGCAGCCAGCGCCGGGTTTTGCGTGGGCGCCGGTTCCTGGGCGTCTTGTTGCATCAGACCATCAAGCCCCATGCGTCCGTTCTGCAACTGCTCGGCCAGCTCACGCTTGAGGTTGCGGTTGTCCTCCCGGATTTTTTTGAAGGCAACTTCCAACTGCGCAAGGTACAGATCCACCCGTTCCATGCCGTAACCGTTGCGCTCCACGCCAAACATGTTGCGGTATTTTTCGTTCGGCACATAGTCTTCTCTCATATGGCGAACTGTCCTTTCTTTGGATAGAATTTATCAATTTACAGTATTTATATTATACAACATCTTGTGGCGGAATGCAAGCGGTATGGCAATATTTTTCTTTTCTTGCAAAAGTTTTACGCTTTTAACTGGTAAAGTCCCAATATCAGGATTTTTTTTTGCGTAACGCGGCAAAAAATGCCCGCAGCAGGCTCGTACATTCCGCCGCGAGGCAGCCGCCCTCAACAGGGGGGCGGTGATTAAAGGGCAACGCAAACAGGTCTGTTACCGAGCCGCAGCAGCCCGCTTTGGGGTCGTCGGCGCCAAAAACCACCCGCGCGATGCGTGCGTTGATGAGCGCGCCCGCGCACATGGGGCAGGGTTCCAGCGTCACATAAAGCGCGCACTCCCACAGGCGCCAGCCGCCCAGGGCTTTGCACGCGCTGTCGATGGCCTCAACTTCGGCATGGTAGAGGGCGTTTTTGCCGTTTTCGCGGCGGTTGCGGCCCTCGCCCACAATTTGGCCGGTGCGCAGGTGCACAACAACTGCGCCCACGGGGGTTTCGTCCGCCAAAGCGGCCTGCCGGGCCAATTCCAGCGCGCGGCGCATGTAGGTTTCGTCTTCGCTGGTCATGGAGCCCCCCTGTGTGAAAAAATTACAAAACCGCCGGACTTCCAATTCCGGCGGCAAAGCGCTTGAAAAGCAGTGTGGTGCCTACCACTTGCCATAAATCAGCCCGCCGAACAGGAGCATGAAAAAGCTCAAAAAGAGCCCCCAATCGCCCACCAACAAATTCAGCATACAGTTTCCCTCCTTGTTCAATTGTGCGTTCCGCGCTGTGCACTAAGCGCCGAACCATTGCGAAAAGAGCGCCTGGATGTCGGCCCAAAAACCGGCGAACCCAACAATCACGCCATAAGCCAATGCAATCAAAGTCATTACAAAGCCCCTCCTTCCTGCCAGAACTACTTTCTGTTTTTTTATTATAGCACAGTTTTTTTAAGAATTCAATCTTTTTTTGTGGCAAAAGACAAAAAGTTTTAGCGGCTGGGCGAGATTTCCCGCAAATAACGCAAGCTATCCGTCAGTTCATCCACAGGGTCGGCGCCATAGCAGTCGTCCTGTTCCACAAAAGCGTAGCGCGCACCCGCGGATTCGAATGCCTCGATGATGGCGGGCCAGGGCAGGTTGCCTTTGCCAACGGCCGCGAAGCGCTGCTGCTTTTGCACAATGGCCATGTCTTTGTAGTGACACACGTCGATGCGCCCTTTTAGGCGGCGGATGAGCGCGCACACATCCATGCCGCCGTGCTGCGCCCAATAGACATCGAGCGTGAAGCCCAGCAGTGCCGGGTCGCTTTTGTCTGCCAGCAGGCCGAACAGCGTGCCTTCGCCACAGCGCGCAAATTCGTGGCTGTGATTGTGGTATTGCAGCTTTAGGCCCGCGCTGTGCAGCGCCTGCATGGCCGGGGCGAATGTTTTGAGGAATGCGTGCACGTCGTCCGCGCAGCAAAAATCCCAGTAGCCGAGGCCCACATAGGGGCAATCGAGGGTTTTGTGCTCAAAGATCACGTTTTGCGTGTCGTGCAGAATGCGCTCTGCAGGGGTGTGGGTTAACTTCACCTGCAAGCCAAGCTGGTCACACAACGCCTTGAGCCACACGGCGTCAAACGAAAACCCGGAGCACTGGAGGATTTTGCAGCCGGCCTGCGCTACTCGCACAAGAGTCGCTTCGATGCCGGCAGGGGTTTGCAAACAATCGCGCAGCGAATACAGTTGCGCACCAACAGAAATGGGCATGAGGGAACCTCCAAGCAAAAAATTCTAACGCAAGCGCAAACAAAAGCAAATATTAAGCCGCAACATTCTGCGCCTGTTTTTTGCCCGTGACGGCGCTGAGGATGAAACACACAAGCAGCGAAAGCGCCATGGCGGCAACGGCGTATTGCGGGCCTTTGCCCGCCAAGGTGTTGGCCAGGGTCTGCGCGCCGGCCGGCTGGAACAGAGAGATGATTTTGCCCACGGCAGGGGGCAGCGCCACGGCAAAGCCCACGCATATGCCGCCCCAAGCACCGATTTTGTTGGTGCGCTTGAAGTAGAGCGACAGGACATAGGGTGCCATGAAGGAGCCGGAAATGATACCCCAGGAGTAGCTCATCAGCTCGACAATGGGGGTTTTGCTGTTGGCCACAAGGTAGGAAACGCCAACGAAGAGCAAACAGAGAATTTTGATGCCATAGCCTAGTTTCTTTTCGGGGATATTGGGCTTGAGCGTGCCAATAAAGTCCTTTACTAGGGTGCTGCACGCGGTAAGAGTGACAGAACACAGGGTGGAAACCGACGCGGCCAGCAGCAGCACCAGCACCACGCCCATGAGCACGGCGGGAATGTTGGCAAGCTTGAGCATGGAGGGCACAATGTAATCTTTGAAGCCGCTGCCATAATCGGCTTGGAGCCCCGCGAAGCCATCGGTGAAAAACAAGCGGCACAGGGAGCCGATGAAATAGCCGCCGCCCGCCACCAGCAGCGCGAAGAATGTGGAAATCCAGATGCCGCGCCTGGCCTGCGCGTTGTTTTTAATGCCAAAATATTTTTGGATCATGTGCGGCAGACCCCAGGTGCCAAAGCTGGTCATGAGCACCAGCGACAGCAGCGCCCACCACTGTGTGCCGTCGAGCTTGGGCAGGCCAACAGCGCTTTTGGCATAGGCGGCGATGCCGGCAAGGCCGCCCACGGCCTGGCTGCGCACCACAAAAAAAATCAACAGCACAATGCCTGCCATCATAATGATTCCCTGCAAAAAATCGGCCCGCGCCTGCACCAAATATCCGCCAAAAAGCAGCAGCAACGCGGCCAGCGCGGCAATAATCACCATAAAAATGGTATCGTTGATGCCTAGCAGCACATGCGCAATGCTGCCCAGGCCGCGATATACCGAGGCGGAGTAGGGGATGAGAAAAATAAAAATCACCAAACACGCGAAGAACTTCATGGCGCGGCTGTTGAATTTTTTTTCCAGGAATTCCGGCATGGTATGGATATCCAGCTCCGCCGCCATTTGCCGGGTGCGCCGCGCCAGCAGCAGCCACGCCAGCAACGAGCCGAACACCACATTGCCAAGCCCCGCCAAAATGCCCCAAAGCCCAAAACCCGCGCCCGAGCTGCCCGCGTAGCCCACGAACATCACGGCCGAAAAATAAGCTGTGCCATAGCTGAGAGCCGAAAGCCAGGCACCCGCCTGCCGCCCACCCACGGTCAAATCCGCAATGCTTTTGCTGCCGCGGCCGCTTATAATGCCGATGGTCACCAGCACCACCACATAAACGCCAATGGTCACCCATGTTGCCAACATAAAATCGCACCTCCATCACAAACTCGCTTTAACGATTGAAAGCGTTGAAGCGTATGTCTATATTATAGCACACTTTTTGCGGAATGTCAAGGAATTTGTGATTGAGACATTGGTGCATATAGCCGATGCAGTTGAAAAGCGTCGGAGAAATTTTGCCTTTCCGCATCATCCTCGCTCCAAAAATGCCTGCGGTTTTGCGCGGCGCCTTACTCGTGCCCTCGCTGCCGTTCTCCTGTCCACGCCTGCCCCCACGCGTTGGCCCAGCTTTCGCAATAGAGCTTGTAATAGCTGATTTTGTGGGATTTGCGCCAGCGCACCAGCGGCGGGAGGTTACACCACACCACCGAGGGCAGCGCCACCACCAGCCAATACAAGGGCCCGAGCAGAATGGACTGCACGCAGTGCCCAAACTCGTGGATGCGGGTGTCGTGGGTGTAGTCGTCGCCCCGGGCGGGGTTCATGAAGATGAACATGCCAATGCTCACCCCGCCAAAGTTGGGGGCTTCGATGTAGGTCACCCTTGCGCCGTGGAAGGTTTCGTGGGGATATTTGCGCCGCAACGCCAGGTAAGCTATGCCGCCCACGAGGTTTTGGCTCAACCCCCAGGTCCATTGCAAAAGATAAAAAATGCGGCTGCGGTTTTGTGTGTTAGGCATCTTTTTCAGCTCCTCTTCCGTTTCAATCATGTGTTTCCATCGTGCTTGGGGGCAAGTGTTTTGGCAAAAAATCTGCTCAAAACCGGGCTATGAATACAGGCTTTTACTCTTGGGCAAAGTGAAATGTTACCCCTGTCGAAACCGCATAGGGTTCCAGCAAAAACAGCGCCGCGTCGGCCCGCAAGGCGCGGGCGGCCCCGGGCAGCGATGTGTTGAGGCTGCGCAGCCAGTCGATGTAGCGCACCTCGCGGGCGGCGAGTGCCATGTAGGGGAACACGCCGATACCAAAGCTTTCTGACACAAAGAGCAGGCGTTTTTGGTTGGGTGCGCGGCGGTTGGTTAGGTGGTCAACGGTGTATACATAGTTGTTGTAGACGTTTTCGAGGTCGCTGCGGCGCAGGGCTTCCATGCCCGCGCGGTTGAGCAGCGCCTGCGCCATCGTGCCCTCCAAATGCCTGCCGTTGCGCAAATAGACGTCAAAATCGGTGGCGAAGCGGGGCGTGAGCACCTGCAGCACGTCGGTGCCGGAATAGCTTTGCCCGGTGGTTTTGCCCAGGGGGCCTAGCATTGGTTTGGCCAGGGGCGCGGCGGTGTAGCTTTCGCGCAAAAACTGCGTTTCGTCCAGCAAAAAGCCGAAGCGTACCCGCAGCTGCTCTGCGACGGCGCGCCCCGCCCACAGGCAAATGTCCGAAGTCCAGTGCAAATCGGAACGATAAAACCCGGCGGCGTAGTTGTTTTTTAAATACTGTCGCAGACGCGGGCGCAGGTCAAAAAATTCCACGCCGGCGCGTTCAATTTGCGCCAGAAAGGTATCCGCGTTTTGTTCTGAGGCGTCTCTTAGGCCAAAGGGCAGCAGTGCGGGGTCGTTTTTGATGGG
>JAITBA010000004.1 GCA_031283835.1 Oscillospiraceae bacterium | reverse complement strand
CAAAACTTCTATGAGGACAACGTAGCCGGAAAGATAACGGACGAAAGGTTTTCTAAAATGTCGCAGAAGTACGAAAAGGAGCAGTTAGGGCTTGCGGCGCAAATCAAAGAGTTAAAGGACGAGGTTGCGATGATGGGCGATAAGGCCATGACGATTGATATGTTCATTTCCAATGTCCGGCAGTACACCCGCGCAAGGAAACTGACCCCCCGTATGCTCAATGAGCTTGTAGACTTCATAGAGGTTTGCAACGCTGAAAAGATAGACGGGATATGGGAGCAGGATTTACGGATTCATTTCAACTGCGTGGGCGCAATCGACATCCCGGAAGAACTGGCTTTACCACGGCCAGATGTAACAGTAAATACAAGGCGGGGCGTATTCGTGCGCTATCAGCATGATAGCGTCGTTACAGCCCCGGCCAAAGTACCAATATAAATTGCCATGAAAAAACCAAGTGTTCTCTATAAGATGTTCAAATCCTACGAGAACACTTGGCATGGTGCGGCTAACAGGAATCGAACCTGCACCCTTTCGGACTGGAACCTAAATCCAGCGCGTCTGCCAGTTCCGCCATAGCCGCGTTTGTGGTTGTTCTACTATTATAGCACCGGGCGGCGCGTTTGTCAATCGTGTTTTTTTTGCCCGCGGCCCCCCAAGGCTCTTGACTTTTTTGCCGGATTCGGGTATAGTATAACATGAAATGTATTACCTTAGTTTTTGAATGATGGGGGGCAGATAATTGAACAAAGATATTGTGATTGACTTGAAGGACATCTCGGTGGCCTTCGACGGCCAGCCGGTCCTAAAAAACCTGAATCTCTACATCCGCAACCGGGAATTCATCACGCTGCTGGGGCCTTCGGGCTGCGGAAAGACCACTACGCTGCGGGTGATTGCGGGCTTTTTGGAACCGGACAGCGGTGACGTGATTTTTGACGGCGCAAGCTGCCTTGGGGTGCCGCCCCACAAACGCCAGGTGAATACGATCTTTCAGCGCTATGCGCTGTTTCCGCACCTGAACGTCTATAAAAACGTGGCGTTCGGGCTAAAACTGCTGCGCTTGCCCGCGGCCGAGGTGGAGCGGCGCGTGGAGGAAATGCTGCGCACCGTGAACCTGACCGGCTTTGAGCGGCGCAGCGTGGCGTCGCTTTCGGGCGGGCAGCAGCAGCGGGTAGCCATTGCCCGCGCGCTGGCTGTGCGGCCGCGCGTGCTGCTGCTGGACGAGCCCTTGGGCGCGCTGGACCTGAAACTGCGCAAGGACATGCAGATGGAGCTGAAAAACATTCAGCAGCAATTGGGCATCACGTTCATCTATGTGACGCATGACCAGGAGGAAGCCCTGAGCATGAGCGACACCATTGTGGTGATGGACGAGGGCGAGATACAGCAGATTGGCACGCCAAAAGACATCTATGACGAGCCAAAAAACGCGTTTGTGGCCGATTTTATTGGCGAAAGCAACATTGTGGACGGCGTGATGCTGGCGGATTTTAGGGTACGCTTTGCCGGCATGACCTTTCAGTGTGTGGACAAAGGCTTTGCCCCCAGCGAGCGCGTGGACGTGGTGGTGCGCCCGGAGGACGTGGACATTGTGCCCCCGGGCAGCGGCGTGCTGCAGGGCACCGTCACCAGCGTCACCTTTAAGGGTGTGCATTACGAATTTATTGTGGACGTGCAGGGCTTTAAGTGGCTGATTCAGAGCACGGACGTGCAGGCGGTGGACGACGTGATTGGTATTTCCATCAAACCCGACGAAATTCACATCATGAAAAAATCGAAGTATTCTGATTTGGTGGGCGATTATTCTTGTTTTTCGGATGAGTTTGAAGAAATGAGCAACCCCGAAACAGACAGCGAGGAAGAGGAGGAATAACCATGCGCAAAAAAAATTCCCCCTGGCTCAACGCGCCCTATGTGCTGTGGAGCGCACTGTTTATTCTGGCGCCGCTGGCGCTGGTGGCGGTGTTTGCCTTCACCGACCAGGCCGGCCGTTTTTCGCTGGCATCCTTCGAATACATTGCGCAAAACCAGCAGCTCTATCTTAAAACCTTTGGCGATTCGCTGGCCTATGCCCTGGAGGCCACGGTGATTTGCCTGTTGCTGGCCTTTCCGCTGGCGTATTTTATGGCCAACGCCCGGCAGCGCACCCAGCGCCTGCTGATGATGCTGATTATGGTGCCCATGTGGATGAACTTTGTGATTTGCACCTATTCGTGGCGCAGCATTTTGGAAGACCACGGCATTTTAAACACCGCGCTGGCCTGGCTGCACGGCCTGGTATCGAAGGAGGCGTTTCGCCCGCCCGCACTGCTCGACACACCGGGCGCGGTGGTGCTGGGCATGGTGTATAACTACCTGCCTTTTATGATCTTGCCAATCTACACAGTGATGAGCAAGCTGGAGCCATCGCTGACGGAGGCCGCGCAAGACCTGGGCGCCAACCGCTGGCGGGTGCTGGAGCAAGTTGTTGTGCCCCTGAGTATCCCGGGCGTGGTGTCTGGCGTCACCATGGTGTTTGTCCCCTCGGTGAGCACGTTTTATATCAGCCAGAAGTTGGGCGGCGGCAGTTCCCTCATTGGCGACCTGATTGAGCTGCAATTTCTTGGCTCCGCCTACAACTTTAGCCTGGGCGCCGCTCTTTCGCTGATTCTTATGGCCATTGTGCTGGTGTGCATGCTGGTGATGAAGCAGTTTTCGGACGGGGAGGAAAGCGCGTTTGTGGTTTAATATAGCGGTTCCGCACGCCCGGCGTTTTAATAATAGCAATACGGTTCCGCACGCCCGGCGTTTTAATAATAGCAAAGGGGGTCTAAAATGCCGCAATCCAAGGGCATTCTGTCCAGAGTCTACACAGCGCTGATTTTGTTGTTCCTTTATGCGCCGCTGCTGGTGATGGTGCTGTTCTCGTTTAACTCGGGGCACTCCACCGCCGTGTTTGAGGGCTTTACGCTGCATTGGTACCAGGAGCTGGCGCGCAACCTGGACGCGCAGAAGGTGCTAAAAAACACGATGCTGCTGGCGTTTGCGGCGGCAGTGGTTTCGGTGGTGCTGGGCACCCTTGCCGCCACGGGCATTGACCGCGTGCGACGCAAATGGGCCAAGGGCCTGCTGTTGAGCGTGACGAACTTGCCCCTGATGAACCCGGAAATCGTGACGGGGGTTTCGATGATGCTGCTGTTTGTGTTTGCGCAGCAGCTGCTCAACCGGTTCTTTGGGCTTGAAGTTAGAACGTTGCTGGGCTTTGGTTCGTTGCTGGCGGCACATATCACCTTTTGCCTGCCCTACGTGATTCTTTCGGTGCTGCCAAAGCTGCGGCAAACAGACCCGCACCTGGCCGAAGCCGCGCAGGATTTGGGTTGTTCGCCGGTGCTGGCTTTTTTTAAGGTAGTGCTGCCCAGCATTTCTACCGGCGTGTTTTCGGCGTTCCTCATGGCGTTCACCATCTCGCTGGACGATTTTGTTGTGAGCAATTTTACTAGCGGCTCCGAATTCCAAACCCTGCCGCTCTATATTTATGCCATGACCAAGCGCAAGGTGCGGCCCGACATGTATTCTTTGTCGTCTCTTGTGTTTTTTGCCATTTTTGCGCTGCTGATTTTGAGCAACGTGCTGCAGGCCCGCGCAGAAAAACGGGCGGCAAAACAAAAATAATAAACAAATAAGGGGGATTCATCATGAAAAAAACGGCGGCGATTTTGTTTTGTTTGTGTTTGCTGGCGGCCTTTGCCGCACCGGCGGCTTTTGCCGCGCCGCAGCAAACCATCAACGTGTGCAACTGGGGGGAATATATCTCTAGCGGAGCGGAAGGCAGCTTGAATGTGGTGGCGGAATTTGAAAAGCGCACCGGCATTCATGTCAATTACACCAACTTTGACACCAACGAAGGGCTGTATTCAAAACTGGCGAGCGGCGCCGCCGATTATGATGTCATTATCCCCTCCGATTACTTAATCCAGCGCCTGATTGCCGAGGACATGCTGGAAACGCTGGACTTTTCTAACATTCCCAATTACAAGTATATTACGGACGAAAGCAAAAAGCTTTATTTTGACCCGGAAGACGCCTACAGCGTGCCCTACACCTACGGATATGTGGGGCTGATTTATAACAAAACCATGGTGAGTCCTCCTCCCGAAAGCTGGGCCGCACTGTGGGATCCCCAATACGCGGGGAAGCTGCTGCAATTTTCGAGCCCCCGCGACGCCTTTGGCACCGCGCAATATTTGCTGGGGCAAAACATTAACACAACCAGCCAGGCGGATTGGAACGCCGCCGCGCAAAAGCTCAAGGAGCAGGCACCGCTGGTGCAGGGCTATGTGGCCGACGAAATTTATGGTATTATGGAAGGCGGCAACGCCGCCCTTGCACCCTACTACAACGGCGATTATTTGATGATGCACGACAACAACGAGGATCTTGCCTTCGTTTATCCAAAGGAGGGCACCAACTACTTCTGCGACAGCATGTGCATCCCCAAGGGCACGCGCAACAAGCAGGCGGCGGAGCAGTTCATTAACTTTTTGCTGGAGCCGGATATCGCGCTGGCCAACGCGGAATATATTATGTATGCCACGCCCCACAGCGCCGTGCGCAGCAACCCCGATTATAGCCTGCGGGACAACGAAATCCTTTATCCAAAAGCGGAAACGCTGCCCAAAACCCAAATTTTTGAAAATTTGCCCCCCAAAGTCCTCACCCAGATGAACACCCTGTGGACGGAAATTTTGCAATCAAGGGGCGGCGGCGGGCACTGGCTGATTTGGATTGTGCTGGCCGCGGCGGCCGTGGCGGTTGTTGTGATGCTTGTGCGCAAATTGCGCGACAACAGGAGATGAATCCATGAAAAAACGCAGATGTATTGGCGCTTTGGCGCTGGTGGCGGCATTGCTGGCCGGCCTGCTGGCTGGCTGCGGCAAAAACACCGCCCCGCAGGAGAGCGCCCCGCAAAGCGCCGTGGGCATCACCGGCGGCACATGGGAATATAGCCTGCCGCCCCTGGACGCCGGCCAGCCGGGGAGCACGGCGACCCAAACCGGCACGGCGCAAACCGGCACGGCGCAAAACACCCTGCCCCCGGCCACAACCCTGCCCCCGGCCGCCACCGGCAAGCACTACGATTCGCCCAACAAAATCCCGATAAAAAGCAAGGGAAAGGACTATTCCGGCAACACCATCCCCAAGGGCGTGGCCGAAATTTATGCGATGGACGGGCGGTTGCTGTTCACCCACGTAACACGCTGGGCAAGCGACAAAAAAACGCAGAAAACCGTGGATTTTTACACGTTATATGAGTATAACCCCCAAGACGGCACCTGCGCCGCCCTTTCGGAAGAAGTGGGGTATATTACTACGGCGGGCGGACGGTTTCTCTATGACAAAACAGGGGTGCCCATTGGCACCAAGGGATTTTGGGATGTTCCCTACTTCACCAACAACGGCAGCTGGAGCAACGAAAAAGAAATCACCGGCGCGCAGGCCGCACAGCTGCTGGCGGCACCGCGGCAGGCGGTGATTCATGGCAAGCGGCAGCCCTACACGACCCAGCGCAACGGCAGCAATATCATTGTGACGCTGCCCGAAACCGGCGAGGCACTGCCTGTGATCCTCGACCCCAAAAAAATCTTTGGCAGCAACGCGCCCGAAGGCTTCAACGTTGACGTGCGGGGCGTTGCCAACGAAAATCTTTATATTTCTTTTAGCTGCACGCCAAAAAAAGACATGTATATCAAAGAGCTGATTTCCATCCCCCTGAACGGCGGGGCCATGACCCCCGTGCGCTATGGCAACTACCCTGTTTGGATTGACCCGGTGTCGGAGATTGAAAACGGGTTCCTCTATGGTATTTCTGTCACGCCTGAAGGCACCGTGCTGCTAAAAATTGATTCCGCTGCCAACCAGGCAATCGCCCTGGCCACAGTGAACAAAGCCGTTTGGCATTTTGTTGCAACAGACGCCTACGTGCTTTATGAAATCCCCGCCGAAAAACCCGGTGCACCCATCTCGATTGGCAGCAAAGCCATTGCGCCAAAAGGTACGTTAGAATGAAAAAAACAAAAAATTCGCTGTTCCAGATGATTTTGTGCGCCGTGTTTGCGGCGTTGGCGGCGGTGCTTTCGCAGTTGGGCGTCACCATTGGGGAGCTGCCCATCGTTTTTACGCAGGTCGCCATTTTTTTGGCGGGCGGCCTTTTGGGCTGGAAGTGGGGCGCGCTGAGCATGGTCGTCTACACGGCGCTGGGCGCGGCGGGCCTGCCGGTGTTTGCCGGCATGAGCGGCGGGCCGCACATTCTGTTTGGCTACAGCGGCGGCTTCATTTTTGGCTACATCCTCGCCGCGCTGACGACGGGCCTGCTGCTGGATTGGCTGGGACGCAAGCCTTGGGTGGTGTTCCCCGTGCTGGCATTGGGCGCGCTGGTGATTTATCTGCCCGGCCTCCCCTGGATGATGCATGTGCTATCGTTGGATTTTGGGCAGACCATCGCCCTGGGGATGTTGCCCTATTTGCCCTTTGACGCGGCAAAAGTGGCGCTGGCGGGCATCTTGATTTTGGCTTTGCACCCTGTGCTGCAAAAACAGAAGGTGCTGCGATGATTTGCCTGCGACCCCATCACCTCCTCTGTTTGGGCCATTTTGCGGGCAAGGGTTATGACGCGCGCTTCACGCGGAACATGGCAAGGATTCACACGATTTTGCAAGCAAAGCCCGAAACCCCCGTGCTGCTGCGGCACGGCGAAGATGATTTGTGCGCATGCTGCCCGCACCGCGGCACGGCTTGCGACAACGCGCGCGAATATGACCGGCGCGTGCTGCGATCGGCCGGCTTGCGTGTGGACGAAACACACCCGTGGCAGGCACTGCAAACCGCCGTGGCGCGGGTTTCGGTGCGAGCTGTTTGCGGCGGGTGCCCATGGATTTTGATTTGCAAGAAAGGGGAAAAAAGCAATGATTGACAACAGCGCACTGTTTTTGCTGACCTATGGCTTGTGCGTGATTGGCGCGCGGGAGGGCGAAAAAAGCAATGGGATGATTAACAATACATTGGTGCAGGCGACAAGCGCCCCGCTGCGCCTGGCGGTGACGCTTAACAAAGAGGGCTTGACGCACAACATGATTGCCGCCACAGGGGCTTTCAGCGCTTCGGTGCTGTGCGAGGGGGCCGACTTCGCGCTGTTCCGGCACTTTGGCTTTCGCTCGGGGCGCGACTGCGAAAAATTCGACGGCACCTATGCCCACGCGGCGGACGCCCGGGGGTTGCCGTATCTGACGGAAACGGCCTGCGCGCGGTTTGGCTGCAAGGTGGCCAAGGCGGTGGACTTGGGCACGCACACGCTGTTTGTCGCCGACGTGCTGGAGGCCGAAAAGCGGCTGTCT
>JAITBA010000177.1 GCA_031283835.1 Oscillospiraceae bacterium | reverse complement strand
CCCGGCATGGCTTTCCGGCAGATTATCTGGCACGCAAACACACCTGCGCCCAATGCGAAGACACCGGCTACGTGCGTGGCCTGCGCTGCGCGTGCTTCACCGCGTTGCTGCAAAGCCTGGCCTACCAAGAACTAAGCATGGACACACCGCTCGAAAGCAGCGATTTTGCGCGGTTTCGGCTGACGCATTACCCCGAAGCGCCCAACGGAGACGGCGTGATTCCACGCAAAAAAATGGAGCAAATTCTTGCCGCCTGCCGCGCCTATGCGTCGCGTTTTCATCCGCACGCGGGCAGTCTGCTCTTCACCGGGCCCACGGGCCTTGGCAAAACCCACCTGTCGCTTGCCATTGCAAAAGAGGTGATTGACAAGGGGTTCACCGTGATTTATGGCTCCGCGCCCAACCTGATTAGCCGCATGGAGCACGAACACTTTTCCCGCGGCCGCTACGGTGAGCAGGCGGGCGAAACCGCGCGCGCGCTGCTGGAATGCACGCTGCTCATCCTCGACGACCTGGGCGCGGAATTTTCGACCGCCTTCACGCAGTCGTGCATCTATAACATTGTGAACACCCGCCTGATGAGCGCTATGCCGGTGCTCATCAGCACCAACTTGAGCATGGCGCAAATCAACGAAAAATACGGGGAGCGCGTGGCTTCCCGTATCATCGGTAATTATCAGGTGCTGCGTTTTTTTGGCGGCGACGTGCGGCAGATTTTGCGCGCCTCCTCTTCTTTTGAAGAAAAAGGAGCAAAAAGACCTTGAATCACGCGTGTTGATTGTATTCCTATATTGATTTTGTGCCTGCGTTACGCTTCCGCTTGCCAGCGCATTCCGTATTGGAGGGCCTGCAGATTTTTTTCGAGCAGTGCTGCTTTGCGGGGTGGGATGGTTTTTTCCATGGCGGCGCGGGCGGTTTTTGGGGCCAGAATGTTGGCTTCGTGCAGGAGTTTGCCCACCAGGAGGATGTTTGCCAGGCCTTGCATACCGTTTTCGTAGGCCATTTGCGTGGCAGGGAGATAGAATGCGCGAACGTCGGTGCGGTCGGTCTGCGCGGCAAACATGGCGCTGTCGGCCAGCAGCAGGCCGCCCGGCTGCACGGCAGGCGCAAACTTCATAAAGCTGGGCAGGTTCATGGCCACGAGGATATCGGGAGCCAGCACAATGGGCGAGCCGATGGGCTCATCGCTAAGAATCACACTGCAATTGGCGGTGCCGCCGCGCATTTCGGGGCCATAGCTGGGCAACCAGCTCACCTGTTTGCCTTCAATCAGGCCCGCATAGGCCAAAAATTTCCCTGCGAACAGCAGCCCCTGCCCGCCGAACCCAGCCAGAAGAATTTGTGTGGTCATTTCACATCCTCCTCTTTGGCAAATTTGTCGCGATAAACGCCCAGCTTGTAGTACGCCAACATATTGTCCCGCAGCCAATCCAGGGCTTGCACAGGGTTCATGCCCCAGTTGGTGGGGCAGCTCGAAACCACCTCAATCAGGCCAAAACCCTTGCCTTCTTTTTGGTATCGAAACGCCTTGGTGATGGCCTTTTGGGCCTCGCGCACGTGCTTGACGCTGTCCACGCTCACACGGGCAATATAGGCGGGCATTTCGAGTGTGGAAAGCAATTCGCACACCTTGATGGGCATGCCGGTTTTGGTCACATCGCGGCCATAGGGGCTGGTTTGGGTTACTTGCCCGGGCAGCGTGGTGGGGGCCATCTGGCCGCCTGTCATGCCATAAATGGCGTTGTTGATGAAAATTATCGTGATATTTTCGCCCCGGCAGGCGCTCTGCACGGTTTCGGCGGTGCCAATGGCCGCCAGGTCGCCGTCGCCTTGGTATGTAAAAACGATGCTGTCCGGGTTTCCGCGCTTGAGCCCTGTGGCCACAGCGGGCGCGCGGCCGTGGGCCGCCTGGATCATATCGCAGTTAAAATAGTTATAGGCAAACACGGCGCAGCCCACCGGGGCCACGCCCACAGCCTTGTCGGTCAGTTCCAGGTCGTCCAGGCTCTGCGCCACCAGCCGGTGCACAATGCCATGGGTGCACCCCGGGCAATAATGCTGCGGCGCGGCGGTGAGACCTTTTGGCTTTTCAAAAACAATAGGCATATCTTTTCCTCCAAGCATTAAACTAGGGCGTGTTTACACTAACGCTCAACGCCCATCTTCTGGCGGATTTTCCGCCGTTCTGCGTTAATTTTTTTTTGTAATACGAAAGTATGACTGCAAAAAATTGCCTTGCCCGGCAAAAAATCCGCTCAAAATCTGGACATTTCGGATAGTGTCAACACGCCCTAGCTTTCGTGTGTCATTTTAACGTGCCGAAGCCGTTCCTCCAACAGCCCTTTTTCAGCCGGCACGCGTGCATGCAACCGTCTCCAAAATCGTCGCCAGCACTTCTTCGGGCGTTGGCACCATGCCGCCGGTGCGGGTGCACAGGTGCACGGGCTTGCGGCAGCGGATGGCCAGCTCCACGTCTTCGGCCATTTGGCCCATGCTCATTTCTACGGCCACAAAGGCCTTTGTGCGCGCGTGTTGGGCCAGATTGAGCAGCGGTGCTTTTGGGAAGGGGCTCACCGTAATGGGCCGCAGCAGCCCG
>JAITBA010000174.1 GCA_031283835.1 Oscillospiraceae bacterium | reverse complement strand
CTTCTCAACAGCATTCAAAGGCTGTTTGGTTAAGGTGCCTCCCCGGCGGGCTGACAGTAATCAATATGAAAAATCCCCTTCACAAGTGCGTGAGGGGGATTTTTGTGAAATGTGCTATTGACAAATACCCCTGCGTGATGGTATAATATAAAAGTATATTATACACGAAAAGGGGAGATTGAATGCCGTGGTACGTGGGTGCGGACGGGGGCGGAACGAAGACCGCTTATGCGCTGTTTGACGCAAACGGCGCGCTGCAGTCGCTGCTTGAGGGCCCTGGTAGCAACCATGAGAACCTCGAAGGTGGCTTTGATGAGGCGGCAGGGCTGATTTTTGCCGGGGTGCAAAACTTGCTTGCGGTTGCGGGCAAGGGCCTTGACGATGTCGATTTTATTTTCATGGGTCTGGCGGGGCTCGACCACCCATCTCAGCACGACGCGATGAGGGCGCGCTTGCAGGCGCTGGGCCTGCGGCGGTTGGAACTCTGCAACGATGGTTTTTTGCCTGTGAAGGCGGGGAGCGCGACGGGCGCGGCGATCGGCCTAAACCTGGGCACCGGCACGGTGTGCAACGCGATCGACCGGCAGGGCCGACAGGTGCAGCTGGCAGGTTTGGGCGATTTATCGGGCGACGTGGGCAATGGGGAGTGGATTTTTGCGCAGGCTTGCCGCCTACTTTATGACGACACAGTGCTGCATATCGAACACACAAAGCTGGCTGCGCTTGCGTGCGAAGCCTTCGGTTTTTTGCAGCCGGGCGCGATGATGCAGCAACTGGCCGACCCAACGCCCGAAGATGTGCGCACGCTGATCGACCTGTTTTGGGCTGCCGTCAATGCGGGCGATGCCCCGGCACTGCGCATGGTGGCGCAAATGGCCTTGCGCGGTGCCCAGCTAATCGCCGCCCATGTGCGCAATTTGGACTTCGGTGCGGTGGTGGAGGTGGTGCTGTCCGGCTCAATCCACACAAAACTGCCCAACCAAATCTATCTCGATTTGCTGCGGCAGCAAGCAGAAGCACTCACGGGCCGCACGCTGACACTGCACAAACTGGAAGCGCCGCCGGTGACGGGTTGTATGCGATTTATCAAAGAAATTGAGGGGAAATCCACGTGAAAGAAATCACAGTAGCGGTCATCGGCTCCGGCAGCACCTATTGCCCGGAGTTGGTGGATGGGTTTATCAAGGCACAGGAGCGTTTGCGGCTGAAAAAAATCAGTTTTATGGACATTGACGAGCGCAAGCGGACAATCGTAGGCAATTTGTGCCTGCGGCAGTTGCGCCACGCGGGGATCGTGTGCGAAACGCTGCTGACGGACGACTTGGATTTGGCTCTGCAAGGGGCCGATTTTGTTGTGACGCAGATTCGCGTGGGCAAGCTGCCGGCGCGCCATTTGGACGAGACCATTCCGCTCAAATATGGCCTGATCGGCCAAGAAACCACAGGCATTGGCGGCTTTTTTAAGGCGCTGCGTACCATCCCGGTCATGGCGCAAATTTGCGCGCGCATCGAGGCCATTTGTCCCCAAGCGTGGCTCATCAACTTCACAAACCCGTCGGGCATCATCACCGAATTTGTGCTCAACCACACGAAGGTGAAGTGTATTGGCTTGTGCAACGTGCCGATTAATATGCTGGACGACACCCGCGAGGAGGTGGGCGGCAGCTGCGAAATGACCTACCTGGGGTTGAATCATCTGAGCTGGATCAGCCGTGTGGCGGTGGACGGACGAGACATTTTGCCGGATATGCTGGCCAAGGGTTTTACGACCAAGGTGATGGAAAACATCAAGGATGACGGGTTCAGCCTGGAGTGCCTGCGCACGGCGGGCGGCATCCCCAGCTCCTATTTGCAATATTATTATGGCCGCGACGCCAAACTGCGGCACCAGATGGCCGAAGAAAAGAGCCGCGCACAAACCTGTATGGAAATTGAAGAGCAGTTGCTGGCACTTTATTCAAACGAAGAACTGACCGAGAAACCCGCGCTGCTAGATAAGCGCGGCGGGCACAAATATTCGCTGGCGGCGGTGTCGCTGATTGATGCGATTGCCAACAACAAACGCGACGTGCAGGTGGTGAACATTCTTAACCACGGCACACTGCCTTTTATGGAAGACGGCGACAGCGTAGAAGTTGCGGCGGTGATTGGCGCCGAGGGCGTAACGCCCGTGCCGGTCCCTCCCGGCAGCTGGAACGGTCACATGGCGGCGTTGATGCGCGTTGTGAAGGCCTATGAGCGCGCGGCGGTGCGTGCCGCCGTGAAAGGCGACGAAACCGAGGCGCTCAACGCGTTGTTGCTGCACCCGCTCGTGGGCGATTGGGAAAAAGCCCAGGCCTGCTTTGCTGAATTAAAGCAGGCACACAAGGCGTATTTACCGCAGTTTTGAGCCGCTTTGCTGTGCCGCGCACAACCTGCCAAAAAGGAGATTTTGCATGGTGACGCATATCGTGTTTTGGAAATTGCAAGACGAAAACAAGGCGGAGAACGCCGCAAAAATCAAGGTAGGGCTAGAAGCCTTGGTGGGCGTGGTGCCCGGTTTGCTTGATTTGACCGTGGGCCTGAACCAAAACGGCGGGGAATATGACCTGTGCCTGTTGTCGCATTTTTCCACAGGCAATGCACTAAAAGCCTACGACGAACACCCGGAACACCAGAGGATGCGGGCGTTCATCCGCGGCATAATTGTGGTGCGAGCCGCGGTGGATTATTGACCGGCAGAGAAATCACGGGGTTTTTATCGCTTTTGTGCGTCATTAAAAATATAGGTATTATGCACGTGTGCGGTGCATATATATATGTATATTTGTGCAAAATACCTATTTTGGCATGTGGTGTATATTTTTTTGCAAAAGAACGGCGGGTGCGTATGTTTTCAATCGGCGACACAGTTATTTATGGCAGCTATGGCATATGCAAAATCACCGGGGTGCAGGATATGACACTGGGAGCGGAACCGCACGCATACTATGTTTTGGCGCCCGTGTATGAGGATAACGCGACGTTTTATTTGCCTGTGGGGAACGAAAAAGCCGAAGGAAAACTGCGGCGCATTCTTTCGACAGACGAAATTTATAAGCTCATCAAAGAAATGCCCAACGAAGGCACCATTTGGGTGCCCAACGACAACGAGCGGCGGGAGCAGTACCGCCGGATTCTTTCCGGCAGCAGCCGCTCGGCGCTGGTGCAGCTGATTAAAACCCTTTATCAGCACGGGGAGGATTTGAAGGGTGCCGGCAAGAGCGGCAGGCTCACCGCGTCGGACGACCGTTTTCTCAAGGATGCGGAAAAAGCACTTTATGACGAATTTGCCCATGTGCTGGGCATCCCGCGCGACGAAGTTCTGCCGCTGGTCACGCAGCTAATCGAAGAAAACGAAGGCGCTTTGGGCCTTGGCTAACCCCTTCGCCGCCGTGTGTTTTGGGCAACAAATAAGCACCCAACAAACCCCGGTTCGCTCACGGAACCAGGGATTTTTTGGGTGCTATTCACGTTTTTGCCCGGTGTTTGGTCAGCCATTTTTCAATCAGATACCCTTTGTGATCCACGTTGTAGGTTTCGCTGGTGAGCAAAATTGCCACTTCGTCCACCACGGTGAGCACCATGTAGGCGGCCATGATAAGGATCATCACAAGGCTGATTTTTTTTGTGAACGCACACACCAGCAGGGCAAAGTAGAGCATGCCGCCCAGCGCTTTGTTGCCATAGGTGTGCAGGCCGTTCCACTGCTTAAAGCGCACGCGCGTGAGGATGGCCACGCCCACCTTCAGGCCAATCACAGTGCAGCCAATGAGCAGAATTTTGGGCAAGTCCATCTCCAGCTTCATCAAAAACACCACGCTGACGAAGGAAGAAAGGCTCAGCAAGGTGTCGCCCAGGCCGTCTAGCTTTGCGCCGATGGCACTTTCCGCGTGGAAGTGCCGCGCGATGCGGCCGTCCAAAAAGTCCGAAAGCCCCAGCAAAAGATAAAGCGGCACAAACACCGGCAGCCGCCCCGCTGTGAACGGCAGGGCAATCGAAAATAGAATACGAAACACCGAAAGAACATTGGGTACATATTTGATAATTTTCACACGTCACCTCATTGCAATATTAATTCGAATAGTAGAACGCCTTCGCTTTCGCTCTTGCGTCGTGGCCATTGATGCACAAAAAATCGTATTATAGGTGCAGCACGCGCGCCTTAATCTCCTTGGTTTTGCCCACGTTCCAAAAATTCTCGCCCAAATAGCCGCAGGTGCGGCGGGTAACGTTCATCCGGGCATGGTCTTTGTTGTGGCATTGGGGGCATTCCCATTCAAAGTCGTCGTTGACAATGATTTCGCCGTCGAAGCCGCACACATGGCAGTAGTCGCTTTTGGTATTAAACTCGGCGTACTGGATGTTGTCGTAGATGAAACGCACAATGTCCTCCAGGGCGCCGAGGTTGTGGCGCATGTTGGGGATTTCGACATAGCTGATGGCGCCGCCGGTGCTGATGGTTTGGAACTGGCTTTCGAAGATGAATTTGCTGAACGCATCAATGGGCTCGCGCACGTCCACGTGGTACGAATTTGTATAATACCCTTTGTCTGTCACATCTTCGATGGTGCCAAAGCGGTCTTTGTCGATGCGCGCAAAGCGGTAGCACAGGCTCTCGGCCGGTGTGCCATAAAGCCCAAACGAAATCGTGGTTTGTTGTTTCCACTTGTCTGCGGCAGCCCGCATGCGGTGCATAATTTTGGTGGCGAACCGCAACCCTTCCGGCTCGGTGTGGCTAACCTCCTTCATCAGTTTTGTCACTTCATAGAGGCCGATGTAGCCCAGCGACATGGTGCTGTAGCCGTTGAGCAGGTAACGGTCGATGACTTCGCCCTTGCCCAGGCGGGCAATCGCACCGTATTGCCAATGCACGGGGCTCACGTCGCTCTTGGTGCCCATCAGGGCGTTGTGGCGGCACATAAGTGCCTCAAAGCACAGCTGCAGCCGCTCGTCCAGCAGGTTCCAAAAGGCGTCTTCGCCTTTGTTTTTGCAGAGGATGCCGATTTGCGGCAGGTTCAGGCTCACCACGCCTTGGTTAAAGCGCCCCTCAAACTGGTACTCGCCGGTTGCGTTGCGCCATGGCGTAAGAAAGCTGCGGCAGCCCATGCAGCTATAGACATTGCCCTCATAATTTTCGCGCATTTTTTTGGCGGAAATATAATCGGGATACAGCCGCTTGGCGCTGCACTGCACGGCCAGCAAGGTCAGATAATCGTATTTGCCGCCCTTCAGGCAGTTGTGCTCGTCCAACACATAAATCAGCTTGGGGAACGCCGGGGTCACATACACGCCCTTTTCGTTTTTAATCCCCTGCAACCGCTGGCGAATCACTTCTTCAACAATCAGCGCGTTTTCGTCAATATAGGGGTCGCCCTCCTGCAAATTCATAAAGATGGTGACGAAGGGGCTTTGTCCGTTGGTGGTCATCAAGGTGTTAATTTGGTATTGTATGGTTTGCACGCCGGAGCGCAGTTCGCTCCGCAGCAGGGAATGCACCAAAGCTTCGCGGGCCTCTTCCGTGATGCCGTCGCCCGCTTCCGCGCGCACCTGCTTGCTAAATTTTTCGTAGCTGCGGCGCAGGTATTTGCCCAGGTGCGAAATATCGACGCTTTGCCCGCCGTATTGGTTGCTGGCAACGCTGGCGATAATCTGGGTCATCACCGTGCACGCCACCTGAAAGCTCTTGGGGCTTTCGATTAGCTTGCCGTTCATCACCGTGCCGTTGTCTAGCATGTCGCCAATGTTGATTAGGCAGCAATTAAAAATTGGTTGCACAAAATAGTCGCTATCGTGAAAGTGGAGGGCGCCCTCGTCGTGGGCCTTCGAGATATATTCGGGCAGCAGCACTCTGCGGGTTAAGTCGCGGCTGACTTCGCCCGCGATCAGATCGCGCTGGGTGGCGGCGGTGACGGCGTTTTTGTTGGAGTTTTCTTCCATTACATCTTTGTTGGCCGCGCGAATCAGGCTGAGAATGCCATCGTCTGTGGTGTTCGCCTTGCGCGCCAGCGCGCGGGTGTAGCGGTAGATGATATACGCCTTGGCCAGCGCGTATTTTTTCAGCTCCATGAGCTTTTGCTCCACCACGTCTTGAATGTCTTCCACCAGCACACGAGCGCGGTGCTTGCCCTCAATGCTCTCCGCAATCGCTTCAATCTGCGCCAACGCCACGCGGTCCTCTTTCTCCACCGCCGCGTTGGCTTTTTGGACGGCAACCACAATTTTTCCCCGGTCAAATTCCACCGAGGTCCCATCCCGCTTAATGACCTTCATATTTCGTCGCTTCCTTCCGTGTGTTTCATAGCTGCTTTAGCATTATAGCAGATTCAAACGGAAATTGCAATAGGTTTCACGCACAAAATATAGATTATTTTTGTGCCAATTTTCTTCTCTTGCCACAAGATATAGTTCTTGCCCGGATGTAGGCGGATTGGGAATATTTTGC
>JAITBA010000162.1 GCA_031283835.1 Oscillospiraceae bacterium | reverse complement strand
GCAAAATCCATCCCCCTGCGCAAAGTTTTAAATGCCACCTTCTCTGCAAAATCCGTCCCTCTGCGCAAAATTTTAAATGCCACCTTCTCTGCAAAATCCATCCCTCAGTGCAAAGTTTTAAATGCCACCTTCTCTGCAAAGTCCGTCCTTCTGCGCAAAATCCATCCCCCTGCGCAAAGTTTTAAATGCCACCTTCTCTGCAAAATCCGTCCTTCTCTGCAAAATGATTGCAGTTCCCTCTGCAGTGAAAGGGGGCTTATTTTTCCTGCATCAAATCCAGCAGCACGCAAGCCGTCACAGCCTCAACAACAGGCACCGCCCGGGGCACAATGCACGCGTCGTGCCGCCCGCCAATAAGGAGCTCCGTTGGCTGCATCGTTTGCAGGTCAACGCTTTGCTGTGCCTTGCCGATGGAAGGCGTAGGCTTGATGGCCACCCGCAGTACCAGGGGCATGCCCGTGGTTATCCCGCCCAACACACCGCCGTGATGATTCGTTTTTGCCACAACCCGGTCGTTTTCAATTGCATACGCATCGTTATTTTGCGAACCCCGCAACGCGGCGGCGGCAAAACCCGCGCCAAACTCCACGCCGCGCACCGCCGGAACGCCGAACAGTGCCGCCGCCAGACGATTCTCCACGCCGCCAAACATGGGCGCGCCCAGCCCGGCGGGCAGCCCTTCGGCGGTGCAGGCAATCACGCCGCCCACAGAATCGCCCTCCGCCCGCGCCTGCGCGATCACTTCGTCAAAGCCCTCGCTTTGGCCGCCAATCGCAACCACATCGGCATGCACACAAACGCCTTTTTTTTTCAATATCTGCAAGCACACCGCGCCGGCAAAACACAGCGGTGCGGTCAGCCGTCCCGAGCTGTGCCCGCCGCCGCGCACATCTTGGAACCCCGCGTATTTTTTGTGCAGCGAAAAATCAGCATGCCCGGGCCGCGGCACGGCACGCAGTTTGTCGTAGTCGCCGGGGCGCGTGTCGGTGTTTTCAATCACCGCGCACAGCGGCGCGCCACAGGTGACGCCCTCCGCCAGGCCCGAAATCACACGCGGCACGTCGGCTTCTTTGCGCGGCGTGCTGCCCGCCGTGTGCCCGGGCGCGCGGCGCCGCATAAAAGCCCGCACGCGTTCCAAGTCAATGGTTTCGCCCGCGGGCAAGCCATCAATCACAACACCAATGCCCGCGCTGTGGCTCTGCCCAAACACCAAAAATTTTATGTTTTCGCCAAAAATCGAGCTCATGCATTCCCCTTCAATCTATTGTAGTCTTCCCAAAAACCGGGGTAGGACTTCGCCACGGCCTGCGCGCCGCGCAACAGCACCGGGCCGTCACAGCGCAGCGCGGCAATCGCCATAGCCATAGCAATGCGATGGTCGTTGTGGCTTTCAACCACGCCGCCGCGCAGGTGATTGCTTCCGCGGATCCGCAGGCCGTCAGGCAGTTCCGTCGCCTCCGCGCCCAGCGTGTTAAGGTTTTGTGCCATAGCGGCAAGCCGGTCGCTTTCTTTTAGGCGCAGGCGCGCGGCGTTTTGAATGGTGTGCACGCCGGGGGTCAGGGCCATCACCACGGCCGCAATGGGCACAAGGTCGGGGCAGGCGGCAGCGTCCAGCACCAAATCGCCGCTCTGCGCAAAAAGCCGCTCGACGACTCTGTCGGGCTGGGCGCTTTCGCGGTCCAGGTTTGCAACGGTCACATCGCTGCCCAACGCGTTGGCCGCCAGCCAAAAAGCCGCGTTGCTCCAATCCCCTTCGGGTGCCAAAAGCGCCGAAGCGGGCGGCAAATAACACTGCCCGCCGGGCACAAAAAAGCCCTGCGGCGTTTTTTCTATCACGATCGAAAAGCACGCGAGGGTGCGCAGTGTCATGTCCACATAGCCCCGGCTTTCGAGGGGGCTTGTCAGCGCAATTTCGCTGCCGTCCGGCAGCAGTGGCAGGGCAAAAAGCAGCCCCGTCACAAATTGCGAACTGATGTTGCCCGGCAGCGCAAACCGGCCCGGCAGCAGCCGCCCGCCAATTTGCAACGGTAGCCGCTCTGCGTCAATGGCGCAACCGTGCGCCCGCAGCAGGCCAAGCAGCGGTTGCAGCGGCCGTGCCGGCAACCTGCCCGTACCGGTGAAGGTGCAGGATTTTGCCAGCGCCGCCGCCACGGGCAGCAAAAACCGCAACGTGGAACCACTCTCTTTGCAATCGACAGTGGTCATTTTTTCGCTAAAAATAGCCTGCAAAGCGGCTTTGGTGGCCCCGATATCTTCCGAAATTTCCGGCACAGCACCGCAATCTTGCCCCGCCAGAGACGACGCAATGGCAATGCGGTGCAAATCTGATTTGCTGGGGATAGCGGCGATTTTGCCCTGCAAACAGCCGGGCGTGAGCGTCATTGTCACAGGCATTCCTCCAGCAAGCGCTCAAATTCGTTGAACAAAAGCGTGCGCAGTTCGCACTGCCCAATGGCCTGCGGCACCACAATGGTGATGTTTTGCCCCACACGCTTTTTGTCTTGCGCCATGGCAAAAAATAATTCTCTCGTTGCATATTTGCATTGTGCGGGCAAGCGGTTGGCCGCCAGCGCCGCGCACAGCCGGTCGTCAATCGCGGGGCAAAACGCCTTGGCCATCATGGCCATGCCAATGCCCACGGCCGCGCCATGTGGAATTTTGTAGTGACTCACCTGCTCAATGGCATGGCCCAGGGTGTGGCCCAGGTTGAGCTTGCGGCGCGCGCCCGTGTCGTGCTCGTCGCACACCACCACATCGCGCTTAAGCCCCACGCAGCGGGCAACCTGCTCTTCTGTTGCGGGCTGCCCCGCTTCCAGCGCGGCAAAGAGCGTTTCATCCCACAAAACGCCGTATTTCAGGCACTCGGCCCTGCCGTTCGCAATTTCTGCCGACG
>JAITBA010000093.1 GCA_031283835.1 Oscillospiraceae bacterium | reverse complement strand
CAGCAACGCCGCAATTTCCTCCAGCCGCTTGAAGGCCGCCTCAAAATCGGGCTGTATTTCGTTTTTTTGCATAGCGTCCTCCAATACGTTTTTAAAAGCATCATAAGGTGATGATTCGCAAATCATTGGCCACGGCTCCTTATGTGATCCCCCAAATAATCGCCTCACAGCTGCCGTCGCGCAGCCGCAGGCCAATTTGGTCGCCGGGGCTGAGCTGCGCCGTGCTGCGCACAATTTTGCCGCCCTTGCTGGCCAAAGCAAAGCCCCTGCCCAACACCTTCAGCGGGCTCATGGCGTCCAGCTGTGCGCTCAAGCGCGAAAGCCGCAGCCTGTGGGCTTGCACGCTGTTTTGCAGCGCGTTTTGCAGGCGCAGCGTCGTGCTGTCTAGCCGCTGCCGCGACGCGTTTAAAATCTCCCCCGGGCTTTGCAGCACACGCCGCGCACACAGAACCTCAAGGGCCTGCCGGCGCTCCCGCAGGCCTTGCCGCGCAAAAAGCAGCATGCGCCCTTGCGCGTCCCGCAGACCCTCCAGCAGCTCGTCCAGGTCGGGCACCGCCAGTTCCGCCGCCGCCGAGGGCGTAGGCGCCCGCAAATCCGCCGCAAAATCGCACAGCACAGTGTCTGTTTCGTGCCCCACGGCGGAGACCACCGGAATTTGCGACGCAACCACAGCCCGCACGACGATTTCTTCGTTGAAGGCCCACAGATCCTCTAGGCTGCCGCCGCCGCGCCCCACAATGAGCACATCGGCGGCCTGCCGCGCGTTAAGCAGCGCGATCGCCCTGGCAATCTGTTGTGCCGCGCCCTGCCCCTGCACCTGCACGGGGCAAAGCACCACCTGCGCCGCCGGGCACCTGCGTGCCAGAATGTGTAAGATATCCTGCACAGCGGCCCCCGTGCCGGAGGTGACCACCCCCACCCGCCGCGGGAACCAGGGCAGCGGCCGCTTGCGCGCTTTATCGAACAAGCCCTCGTTCTCAAAGCGCTCTTTTTGCTGCGCATAGGCCATATAGAGCGCACCCAGCCCGTCGGGCTGCATGTCTTCGGCGTAGAGCTGGAACTTGCCGTCGCGCTCATAGAGCGACACCCGGCCCCGCACCAGCACGCGTGTGCCGTCGTGCGGCACAAAGCCCAACCGCCGGTTGCTTTCGCGGAACATCACGGCGGGCACGCTGGCCCCGGCGTCTTTCAGGCTAAAATACCAATGCCCGCTGCTGTGTTTTTTAAAGTTGGAAATTTCGCCCGCGGCAAGCACGCCTCGCAGGTTGTCGTTTTCCTCCAGCAGGGCTTTTGCGTAGCGGTTTAATTGGCTGATGGTTAGTGGTTCGTGTTGCATGGTTCATTCCCTTGTATAAAAAGTGCCCCCGCCAGCACAGCGATGCCCGCCGCGTTGTCGGATGAAAATTCCGGCGCGGCAAACACGGCGTCGGGAAAACGTTCCAGCAGCAGGCCGCGCAGAATTGTGCTGCAGCACACCCCGCCCGAAAAGACCAGCGGCAGCGTGCCTTGCTCGCGGAACGCCGCTTGTGCCAGGCTTTCGAGGTTCACGGTGACAGAAACCAGCGTAAACAGCGCAATATCCTCTTTTTTTACGCCTCGCGTATACATGCGGCGGGTCGTGTTCTCGATGCCCGAAAGGCTGCACCACAGCCCCTTTGTGCTGGGCTTAATGCCCGGGATCAGCGCGCCGGTCTGCGCCAACGCATCTAGCGCCGCACCCGCGGGGAACGGATAGCCCAAGAAACCGCCCACGCGGTCCACCAGCTGCCCCGCCTTCAGATCGTCGCTCCCGCCGATGATTTTAGCCTGCAGCCCAGGCCGCACATGCAGCATCTCGGTTGTGCCGCCCGACACATGAAAGGCCAGGAATTCCCGCTCCATCAAATCCATCCGCGCGGCCGAAAACAGCGCCGCCGCCAGGTGCCCCTGCTGGTGGCTAAATCGCCGCAACGGCACCTTCAGCGCCCCGGCAACCCCTTGTGCCACTGCCACCCCCGCCAAAAAGCAGGGCATATAGGAGCCTTCCGCGTTGCGCGGCCGGTCGCTGACCCCAACGGCGGCAATGGGCAGTTCTGCTTGGGGCAACAACTGCTCCAGCACCTGCGGCAGCTGCACCGTGTGATGAAACAGCGCCTCGCTTTGGCGCAGACCCATCTCGCCGGGCTGCACGGGCAGCAAGCGCTGCAAATGCGCCACGCGCGCGCCGTCAAAATCGCACAGCGCCGCGCTGGTGGTATAATTGCTGGTGTCGATGCCCAGCGTCAGCATGCACCCGCCCCCTGTGCTTTGGTTGCGGCGCCCCGGCTGCGGGCCACCGTGCCCAGCACCCCATTGATAAACCGCGGCGCTTCTTCGTCGGCATAAATCTTCGCCAGCTCCACTGCTTCGTTGATGCTCGCGCCCACAGGAATCTTTTGGTTATAGTAAAGAATTTCGCACACCGCCAGGCGCAAAATCGCATGCGACGCCCGCGAAATGCGCTCCAAGCGCCAGCCTCGCAGGTGCTTTGCAATTTCTTCGTCGAGCGTTTCTAGGTGCGCGAAAGCCGTGGCTGTCAATTCCTGCGCAAACGGCTCCACTTCGGGCAAAAGCTCGCTTTCCGCGGCGCAGGTCAAAATCGCTTCCAGGCTTTGCCCCGGGTGGAACGACAGCTCAAACAGCAACGCAAAAGCCTGCTCCCGCGCTTTGCGACGGTCGG
>JAITBA010000091.1 GCA_031283835.1 Oscillospiraceae bacterium | reverse complement strand
ATTTCTTTTTCTGTTTGCTGCCGTTCTTCGTTATAAAGTTCCAGCTTCTGCGCCAAGCGTTCCGCCTGGGCTTCGTCCCGGCACAGCAGCAGCGCAAGGGCTTCGGCCGCCAGGCCCATGCGCCCCGCCGCGTTGATGCGCGGCCCCACAGAAAAAGCCAGCGTCGTGGCCGTCAGCGGCCGCCGCTGCACACGCGCCACCCGCAACAGCGCTTCAAATCCAAGCCCGGGCCGCTCGTTGAGCACCTCCAGCCCCGCGCGCACAAAGGCACGGTTGTCGCCCCGCAGAGGCACCACGTCTGCCACGGTGCCCAGCGCCACCAGTTCTCCATAATCTGGCAGCAGCTCCTCCGGCTCGCAGCCCTCCAGCGCGCACACCAGCAAAAACGCCAACCCCACGCCGGTATAATCCCGGAACGGCAGCGTGCATTCCTCCCGGTGCGGGTTTATATTGGCGACGGCCGGCGGCAGCGCGCCGCCAATCTGATGATGATCCGTCACAACAGTAGCAATCCCCAGCGCGTTGGCATGGGCAATTTCGCGCACAGCGCTCACGCCGTTGTCCACGGTCACAATCAGCTGCGTGCCGCGCGCGGCCAGGGCGTCCACCGCCTCCATGTTCAGCCCATAACCCTCTTTGTGCCGGTCGGGCAAATACCAGGACACATGCGGCGTTTTTGACGAAAGGTGCAAATAGAGCAGCGCCGTGGCCGTCACGCCGTCGGCGTCATAGTCGCCAAACACCGTGATATGCTCGCCGCGCTCAATGGCGGCCGCAATGCGCGCCACCGCCGCGTCCATGTCCGGCAAATCATAAGGGCTCTGGTACTGCGGGGGCTCCAGGTCCAAAAACGCCGGCAGCTCCTCTTCCGGCGTGTCGCGCTCCATCGCCAGCAATGCCGCCAGCGGCGGAATGTCCATGTCCTCCGCCAGCCGCGCCGCCGCTTCTCGGTATGCCGCCTGCCCCTTGTGCAATTGCCACCGCTTGCGCAACAGAACCCCCCCTTTTTTGCCGGTTGTTTTGCGGGTATATGTGTTCTATTATAACAGACCTGCAAAAAAAGTCAATTGCCGGGAAAGGCATGTTTTTAAATTTTTGAAAAGAATTTTGAAAAATTCCGTTTGAAAACCCTTGCAAGATTGTCCGTAGTATGGTATCCTTATAGAATAGTAATCATTGCGAGGGAGGGTACCGCTATGTCCGAACTGCTGAGCCCCGGGGCAAAGGCCGGCGCGCGTTTTGGAAATTTTCTTAAAAACAACCGGTTTGTCCTGCTGGCCTTCATAGCTTCCGGCGGACTGATGCTGTTTGTTTGGTTCTGCATGGGGATGATTCCCTTTGTGAGCGAGGCCAACGACGGCAAAACCATTCTGCGCATGGATCTATTCCATCAATACGCCCCTCTGTTCGGGGAGCTATATGAACGCCTGACACAACACCGCAGTCTGCTATACTCCTGGGATTCGGGCCTTGGCGGCGGCTTTTTGGGCAACTTCTTCAACTACCTTTCCAGCCCCACGCTGCTGCTTATGCTTCTCTTTGGCCACCGCGAAACCCCCGAGGCCATCGGTTGGATGATCCTGCTCAAGGGCGCGTTCGCTTCCGGCGCGTTCGCCTACCTGCTGCGCAAGGTGTTTGGCAAAACGGACGCCTCCATTGCGGCCTTTGGCGTGCTCTACTCCTTCTGCGGCTTCTTCATCGCCTATTATTGGAACGTGATGTGGATTGACGCCATGGCACTGCTGCCTTTGGTGGCGTTGGGCATCTACTACATCGTGCACAAGCGCCGCTTTATGCTCTACACCGTCACCCTGGCGCTCACCTTGGTTACCAACTACTACATGGGCTTTATGGTGTGCATCTTTAGCCTGCTGTTTTTCCTGATGCTGTTTTGCAGCAATTACGAAACCGCGCCGCCGCAGCCCGGCCAACCGCGGGATAAGAAGAACAGTCCCCCGCGGCAGTTCCTGCGCAAGGGCGGGCTGTTTGCCCTGGCTTCGGTGCTGGGCGGGGCGCTGGCCGCCTTTGCGCTGCTGCCGGTGTGGTTCGCCCTGCGAAGCTCCTCCGCCACCTCCGGCTCCTTCAACGAAACATTCCGTTTCACCTTCACCATTTTCGACTTTTTAACCCAGCATTTTGCCGACCTGGAACCCACCATCCGCGCCAGCGGCGACCCGGTGCTTCCCAATGTCTATTGCGGCATTGCCACCGTGCTGCTGGTGCCGCTGTTTCTGTTTGTGCCCTCCATCAAACCGCGCGACAAAATTGCCCACCTGCTGTTGGCGGCGTTCCTCTACTTCAGCTGCAATGTGCGTTTTTTAAATTTTGTGTGGCATGGCATGCACTTCCCCAACGATTTGCCCTACCGCTTTTCGTTCCTATATTCCTTTCTGTTGCTGTGGATCGCCTTCCGCACCTTCACGCACCTAAGAGAAATCCCCCGGCGGCAGATTATCACCTGCGGCGCGCTGGTCATCCTGTTTGCGGTGCTTGTCGAAAAAATCGGTTCCAAAAACGTGCAGGATATCACCATCTATCTGACCATCGCCTTCGCAGTGGTCTATACCCTGCTGCTGAGCACCGCGCAAAGCACCCCAAAAGTCAAGGCGTCGGGCATGGCACTGCTGCTGCTTTGCTGCGTTGTCACCGAGGTGTGCGCCGCAAACGTGCAAAACTTCGAAATCACCCAGATAAAAAAGAATTACAGCGCCGATTATACGGCCTTTCAAAAGTTAAAGAACGATCTGTTCGCAAAAGACAAAAGCTTTTTCCGTATGGATCTAACCGACGCGCGCACCCGCATGGACCCCGCGTGGTATGATTACCCCGGCATTTCCACATTCTCTTCCATGGCCTACGAATCCACATCAAACCTCGAAAGCAGCCTGGGCCTTGGCAGCAACTACATCAACTCCTACACCTACAACCCCAACACCCCAATCTATAACGCTATGCACAACCTCAAATACCTGATTGACAACCAAGAAATCTATAACCCCGACGGCAGCCGCAGCGTCAACGCGGGCAGCAGCTTTCTCCATGTGCTCAACCCCATGCTTTATAAGCAGCGGCCGGAATTCACCATCAGCCGCTTCACGCTGTTCGAGAATAAATATCCCCTTTCGCTGGGCTACTGGGCCAACAACGCCCTGCGCGAGTGGGACGCCGACGGGTTGCGCAACCGCAACCCCTTCGCCCTCCAGCTGGATTATTGGTGGCGGGCCAGCGGGGCCTCCAACGCGCTGGTGCCGCTGCAACTTGGCCTAAACGACGAATACTCGGAGCTAAGCCCCTACCTAAGCGACTATTATCCCAACCAGCACGACGGACAATACCTCGGCTACAGCAACAAAGGCGAAGGCGAAAAAGACCTGAACTTCACCCTCACCGCCGACGAAACCCGCAACGCCTATATCTATGTGGACAGTGGCGACATTGCCGCGATTTTTATCACCAATGCCGACGGCAAAACCGACTGCCGCAGCCACGACGAACAGGCCATTTGGGATTTGGGCACCGTGTCGCCAGAAGCGCCCCTGTCCATCACCCTCCGGCTGAGCGGCGACGCCCCCGCCGACGGCGGCTTCTATATTTATAGCTACGGCCTGGATATGCAGCAGTTTTATGCGGGCTACCGCCTGCTCGAAAAAGGCGCGCTGCAAATCAAAAGCCACACCGACACCACCATCAAAGGCACCATCACCGCCCCCATCAACGGCATACTCTATACCTCCATCCCCTACGACACCAGCTGGCAGGTGAGCATTGACGGCAAACGCGTGCCGGTGACGCACTACATGGGCATCGGTGGCAAATCCGACAACACAAAAACCACCCCGAACTTCCAGCAGCGCTTTCGACAGCTAAAGCAAGATTTTAAAAGGAACTACTCCAATCTCAAAGAAAACAAGGCGGAGCAAAACAAACTCCGTGACGCCCGCACCTCTGTGGAATTGCAAAAACTGGCCAGCCTGCAATCCGAAGCCAAATCCCTGCAAAAAGAGTACGTCACTCTGCTAAAAAACTTCAACAACAACGACGACCGCGGCGGCCTGCTGGCCGTGCCGCTGCCCAAGGGCAAGCACACTGTCACGCTGCACTACGAACCCAAAGGGCTGCGGGTGGGCGTCGCCATTTCGGGCGGGACGGCGCTGCTGCTGGCAATCTTGTTCCTGCTACGCTGGTTGCTGTCCCGTCGCAAAGCAAAACAACCGCAAAAGCAACCGCAAACCATCAGCGCGTCACAGCCGGTTTTCTCCACCGCCGGGCTTACCCCAGAATCCTTCAGTCTGGACCTCCCACAGGAGCCGTTGGAATCGTATGCGGAGGAACCTGCGGAAGAACCTGCGGAAGAGCCTGCGGAGAAACCAGCGGAAGAACCTGCGGAGGAACCTGCGGAAGAGCCTGCGGAAGAACCTGCGGAAGAGCCTGCGGAAGAACCTCTCGGCGAAGGCTTTTCACTCGTGCTGCCGCCGGAGCCGGAAATTGCGAAGGAGATCGTGGAGGAGGTCGCGCCGGTGCCGGAACAAATACCCGAGCCGGTGGCAGACGACGACGCGCAAACTATCAGTATCAATGCCATGTTGCAAGAAATACAGACACGGGCAGAAGAGCTGCTGCGCAAAATGGATCCTCACCAGCCCACCGAAAACAATGGCGACACCAAAGAGCAGTTCTTTAAATTAACAGATTAATACGCGACAAAACACGCCCTAAGTTAAATTAAAATTGAGGAGGCCATATATGCAAGTCGTGCTGACGCAAGATGTGAAATCCCTGGGCAAAAAAGGCGAACTGGTGAACGTGGCAGAGGGCTACGCGCGGAATTTTTTGCTGCCGCGCAAGCTGGCCCAAGAAGCCAATGCCCAGGCGCTGGGCGAACTAAAAAACCGCGAAAACGCCGCCCGCCACAAGCTCGAAGTCGAAACCGCCACCGCCCACGCCGCTGCAGCCGCCCTCGACGGCAAAACCATCAAGCTGATTGCCAAAGCGGGCAGCCAGGGCCGTCTGTTTGGTTCCGTCACAGCCAAAGAAGTTGCCGAACAACTGCACAAAGACCTGGGCGTGGATGCCGACAAGCGCAAAATCACCATTGAGGACATCAAGACCTACGGCACCTACCCGGCCGAAATCAAGCTCTTTCAGGGCGTGAGCGCGCATTTTTTTGTGACGGTTACCGGGGAATAATTTTCCTGTTCAAAGCAATAACGGCACGAGTGACAAATGGAGGAGAACACGCAACATGAAAAAACAATTGGAAGCGCTGCGGCAAGCCGCCGGCGCAGCCATTGCACAGGCAACCGATTCCGCCGCACTGGATGGCGTGCGTGTGCAATATCTTGGCAGAAAAGGCGACCTAACCGGTGTACTCAAGCAAATGGGGCGCTTGAGCGCCGAAGAGCGCCCGGTGATTGGGCAACTGGCCAACGAGGTGCGCTGCGCTATCGAAGGCCTGCTGGCACAGCGCGGCGCGAAGTTGCAAGAAGACGAAACAGCCCTGCGGCTCAAGGCCGAAACCCTGGACGTGACCATGCCAGGCCGGGCAAAAGCCCTGGGGCACAAGCACCCGCTTTCTATTGTGATTGACGAAGTAAAAGAAATTATGCTCGGCATGGGCTTTTCTGTTGCCGAAGGCCCCGAGGTGGAGTGGGACTACTACAACTTTGAGGCGCTGAACATCCCTAAGGGTCACCCCGCGCGGGACACCCAGGACACATTTTTCATCACCGAAAGCATGTTGCTGCGCTCGCAGACCTCCCCCGTGCAAATCCGCGTGATGGAACAGCAAAAGCCGCCCATACGCATCATCGCCCCCGGGCGGGTGTATCGCTCGGACGCGGTGGACGCCACGCATTCGCCGCTGTTTCATCAAATTGAGGGTCTGGTGATTGACAAGGGGATCACTATGGCAGATTTGAAGGGCACGCTGAATCAGCTGGCCGCGCGCCTGTTTGGCGAGGGCACAAAAACGCGCTTCCGCCCGCACCACTTCCCCTTCACTGAGCCAAGCTGCGAGGTCGATTTCACCTGCTTCCGCTGCGGCGGCAAGGGCTGCCCCATGTGCAAAGGCGAGGGTTGGATTGAACTGCTGGGCGCGGGCATGGTGCACCCCAAGGTGCTGCGCGGCTGCGGCATCAATCCCGAAGAATACAGCGGCTTCGCCTTTGGCTGGGGCGTGGAGCGCCTAGCCATGTTCCGCTTTCAGATTGACGACCTGCGGCTGCTATACGAAAACGACATGCGGTTTTTGTCGCAATTTTAGGCGCGTGCTCTCGGCACAGCACAGGCAAATCTCTGCATAACACAATGAAGGAGCATCCCTCTTATGAATCTCTCCAAAAAATGGCTTTTAGAATATACAAATCTGCCAAAAACCCTGAACGACAAGGAGTTCGCCGAGGCAATCACCCTTAGCGGCAGCAAGGCGGAAGGCTTTGCGCGCGAAGGCGCGGCGCTCGAAAACATCGTAACCGGCCAGGTGACAGCCCTAGAAAAACACCCCGACAGCGACCATCTGTGGGTCTGCCAGGTAGATATTGGCGACGAAACCGTGCAAATTGTCACAGGCGCGCAAAACGTGACCACGGGCAGCTTTGTGCCGGTGGCCAAAGATAATTCCGTGGTGGCCGGCGGCAAAAAAATCAAAAAGGGCAAGCTGCGCGGGGTGCCAAGCAACGGCATGCTGTGTTCCCTCGAGGAACTGGGGCTCACCACGCACGATTTTCCCTACGCCATTGCGGACGGCATTTTTTTGCTGGGCGACGACTGCGACCAAACACCGGGGCTCGATATTCACGCGGCGATCGGTCTGGACGACGTTGTGACGGAATTCGAAATCACATCAAACCGGCCAGACTGCTTGAGCGTTATAGGCCTGGCCCGCGAAACCGCGGCGACGTTCGGTCTGCCGTTTGCGGCGCCCACGCCCGTCTTGCCGCAAGGCAAAGGCAACGTCAACGCCCTGCTTCGTGTGCAAATTGACGCGCCGGAACTGTGCTATCGCTACGCGGGCGCCGTGGTAGAAAATGTCAGAGTAAAACCCTCGCCGCGCTGGATGCGGGAACGGTTGCGGGCCAGCGGCGTGCGCCCCATCAACAACATTGTAGACATCACAAACTACGTGATGCTGGAATATGGCCAGCCCATGCATGCCTTCGATTTGCGCTATCTTTTGGGCAGCCAGGTGATTGTGCGCCTAGCGCGGGCGGGCGAAACCATCACCACGCTCGACGGCACAACGCGCAAACTGGAACCGGACATGCTGGTGATTGCCGACGCGCAACAGCCTGTGGCTGTGGCCGGGGTTATGGGTGGCGAATACAGCGGCATCATGGCCGACACAACCACCATTGTGTTCGAATCCGCCTGCTTTGAGGGCCTGC
>JAITBA010000170.1 GCA_031283835.1 Oscillospiraceae bacterium | reverse complement strand
GCCATCATACAAAAAGATCCTCCTTTAGTGATTATCACAATGTTCAGTATAGCGCATATGACCGCTAGAGTCAAGAGTTATGACGAGATTGTATCCGAATTTCCGTGTATTGTAACTTTATCAGGAGAATTTTATGCAGAATGCATCCGAATTGGAAAGCTTTCCCTCATTTTGCACGTTGCCTCTTCGCAACCCCGCCGGGCACAAAGGCAGCTTTGGCCATGTGCTCAGCGTGTGCGGGTGCGAACGCTACCCGGGCGCGGCGGTGCTGGCGGCGTGCGGGGCGGTGCATTGCGGCGCGGGGCTGGTTACGGCGGCGTTTCCTCGCGCGGCCTATGCCGCCATTGCCCCACAGCTGGCTGCGGCACCCTTGCTGCCGTTGCCCGGCAACCGGCAGGGCACGCTGCATCTTTCGGCCTTGCCGGCGCTGCGGGCGGCCCTCACGGGCAAAACCGCCGTGCTGCTTGGCTGCGGCCTGGGGCTGAACGCCGACACCAAGGCCATCACGGCGGCCCTGTTGCAAGAAACCACGCTGCCCTTGGTTTTGGATGCCGACGGCATAAATGCCATTGCCGCGCATAGAAATGAAGAAGGAAAGCCTTCTTTTAATTTGTCGCAGGCGAACGCTCGCGCGGTGCGTGTGCTCACGCCGCATCCCGGCGAAATGGCGCGGCTGCTGGGCTGCTCTGTTGCCGAAGTGGAAGCCCGGCGGGAACCGATCGCCCGGGAATTTGCGGAAAAGCATCACGTTGTGCTGGTGCTCAAGGGGGCCAAGACCGTGGTGGCGGCCCCCGGCCGAGACCCGCACACCTGCACCATGCCGCCCAACACAGGCCTTGCCAAAGGGGGCAGCGGCGACCTGCTGGCGGGCATGACGGCATCGCTTCTGGCGCAGGGCATGCCGCCGTTCGAAGCCGCTTGCGCCGCCGTGGAATTGCACGCCCGCACGGCAGCCCGCGCGGCACGGCGATTTTCGGCACGCGGCATAACAGCCACGGATTGCGTGGACGAACTGAAGGAATTGCTTTCCTATTTTGAATGCGTTTTTCTTGTGCCGTTTTTCACGATTTAAAAGCCGAAAGGTGTGATGTGCTTGACATTGCGGCGTTTGATTATGGGCCTGTGCGTTTGTTTGGTGTTGTGCGGATTGGCCGGGTGCGCGCCCAAAGCACCGCCGCCCCCGCCCGCCGCGTTTTCTGCCACGGCAAAGATCACCCTAGGCGAAGGCGAAGGCGTCTGCAGGGCTGTCCTGCGGCAAGAAGGTCCCGGGGCCATTACGGCGGCCTTCACGTCACCGGCGGAATTGGTTGGCCTGGAGCTGACATTTGAAGGCGATATGGTGCGGCTGCGCTGCCGGGGCCTGCAAACGGATATCCCCGCCGCTGCGCTGCCCCAGGCGGGCTTTGCACCGGTTCTTAGCCGGGTGCTGCTGCGGCTGGCACAGCCCGGGCTGCGCTACGTCCCCACTTCCGGCGGCTGGAAGCTCAAGGGGCAAACCGGCGGTTGCGCCTTTACGGCCGCCCTCTCTCGCGATGGCGCCCTGCGCACCCTGCGCGTGCCCGCCACCGGCCTGCAAGTTGTGCTGACAGGCGTGAGGTTCGCGTAATGCTTTGGGCATGCGGCCACAACTTTTTGCTTCGTTTTGGACAAGTTATACAATAAAGGAGACAAATTTTATGCATCTAAAATATTTTGGCACAGCGGCGGCGGAGGGGATTCCGGGGCTGTTTTGCACCTGCCGGGTGTGCGAGGAATCGCGGCGGGCGGGCGGCAAAAACCTGCGCACACGCTCACAGGCGCTGGTGGATGGCAAGCTTCTGATCGACTTTCCGCCGGACATCTACGCGCACTGCTTGTATGGAGGGCTGGATCTGCCGTCCATCACCGCCTGCATCGTCACGCACGCCCACGAAGATCATCTTTATCCGGACGACCTGGTGTTTTATCGCCAATCGGGCTACGCCTATGACGGGCAAGCGGGTGCGCCGCACACAAAGCCGCTGCACATCTATGGTTCAAACGAAGTGATTGCGCTTGTCCGCGCGAGGGACAAGGAGGGTTCGGAAGCGCAAGGCATTCTTGCGCCGCACATCATCACGCCCTACACGCCCTTTGAGGTGGAAGGCTACACCGTCACCGCCCTGGAAGCCAACCACAACCCCGCAACCGGCCCGGTGATTTATTGCATTGCGCGTGATGAAAAAACCATGCTTTATGCCCACGACACCGGCGTTTTTCCCACAGCCGCATGGGATTATCTTGCGCAAACAAAACCGCGCTTCGATTTTGTTTCGTTGGATTGCACCGGTATGACGAAGGCCTGGCGCGATGGGCACATGGGCTTGCCCGCAAATATCGAGGTGCGCGACCGCTTGATTGTCATGGGCTGTGCCGATGCGCAAACGCAGTTTTGCGTGCACCATTTTTCGCACAACGGCGGGCTGACCCACGATGAATTGCTGCCTGTTGCGGCGGCGGCGGGCTTTTTAACGGCCTACGACGGCCTGGAACTCTCGTTTTGAAGGCCCATAAAATTCTGCCCGCGCACCCGGGGCAACTGCTTGCGGCGGCCGGAAAAGGAATAGCGCTGCCCTGTGGCGGCAGGCGGCACTGCGGCAACTGCGCGGTGTTTGTGCGCGGCGCTTTGGCCCCGCCCGGCGCAAAGGAGCAAGCGCTGCTGCAAAAATATACCCAACCGCCGCCTGCGGGCTACACCCGGCGGCTGGCCTGCTTTTGCGCACTCGAAGGCGAGGCGGAACTGCTGCTGCCTGAAGGCGCCATTGCCACATTCAAAGAGGACGCGGCACCGCCTGTTGCGGGGGAGGGCAGCTGCGGCCTGGCGGTGGACATTGGCACAACGACGATTGCGCTGGAGGTGCACCGGCCAGGGCAGCCTGTTGCCGCCGTGCACGAGATAAACCGCCAAACCGCTTTCGGCGCCGACGTGCTCAGCCGCATTGCCGCCAGCTCACAGAACCAGCACAACTGCGTGCAGGCGCAGCTGCGCGATATGCTGGCCCGAACCGGCGTTGCGCCGGCGCAAATCACCCACGCGGTGACAACGGGCAACACGGTGATGCTGCACCTGTTTGCCGGGCTTAGCCCCAAGGGTATGGGGGCGTTTCCGTTCAAACCGGAATCGAATTTTGGCAAGACGCAAGCGATTGCGTGGCTGCCCAATGCGGAAGTCTATCTGCCGCCCTGCCCCAGCGCCTTTGTGGGCGGCGACATTGCCTGCGGCGCGCTGGCCGCCGGTTTGCTGCGCGGCAGCCAAGCCGCGCTGCTGGTGGATGTGGGCACCAACGGGGAAATGCTGCTGCGCACGCCTGCCGGAACGCTGGCGTGCTGTTCGGTGGCGGCAGGCCCTGCCTTTGAGGGCGCAGAAATTTCGATGGGCATGCCCGCGCTGCCCGGTGCCATCGACTGGGTGCGGGCCGAAGGCGGCGCGCTGCGCTGGCATTGTTTGGGCGAGGCGGGGCAAAAACCGGTGGGCCTGTGCGGCACGGGGCTGATTTCTGCGCTGCTGGCGTTTGCGGCGCTTGGCGCGGTGGACGCCGCCGGAACCATTGTGGAAGAGGAGGACGTCCCCTGGTTGCTGTGGCAGGCGGAGGGCCCGGCACTGTGGCTGCCCGGCACCGATGTGACCATTACGCAGCAGGATGTGCGCAAGCTGCAAACCGCCAAAGCCGCTGTGCGCGCCGGAATTGAAACCCTGCTGCACACCACCGGCACCCGCCCCGAAGACGTTGCGGTTTTGCACCTTGCGGGGGGCTTTGGCAGCTTTTTGCGCCCCAAAGACGCTGCCGCTCTTGGCATGCTGCCCCAGGATTTGGCCGCCCGCGCCATTGCCGGCGGCAACCTTGCCCTGCGCGGCGCGGCGCAGCTGCTGTTCGATCTTTCCCTGCGCAAAACACTCGAACACCGCATGGCGGACGTAACAGAAATTCAGCTGGCAGACAGTGCGTTTTTTGCAAAAAGCTTTCTGCAAGCGCTGCGCCGGCTCACAGCGGAATGAGCGGCTAGAGCTTCGGTTTATATCTGCTGTGCCAAGTTCATTTATGCAAACGTCTTTCGCAAAATCTCCCCTTGACCTTTGGGCAAATTTCTGGTATGCTTATTGTAGCTTATTTTGGGGCGTGTTGCGGTTTTTTACATAAGTCAAAAAAAGGGGGAATGCCCGTTGGTGATCGATTTCCACGCACATTGCTTTGCCGAGAAAATTGCCGCGAAGGCGCTGCCGCAGCTGGCACAGCGCAGCGGGTCGCGGGTGCCGTGGTTTGACGGCACGCCCGCCGGGCTGCTACGGCTGATGAACCAAAGCGGCATTGACCGCAGCGTGGTGGCCAATATCGCC
>JAITBA010000043.1 GCA_031283835.1 Oscillospiraceae bacterium | reverse complement strand
TTGCATCACCAAGCGCATCCCCTCGCAGGCGGGGCTGGGCGGTGGCAGCGCGGACGCGGCAGCGGTGCTCACGGCGCTGCGCGTGCTGTTTGCACCCAACATGCCCAACAGCCAATTGCGCCAAATTGGCGCGCAAGTGGGCGCGGACGTGCCGTTTTGCCTAACAGGCGGGTGCTGTTTGGCGCAAGGCGTGGGCGAACGCTTAACCCCGCTGCCTTGCCTGCCCGCCGCGTTTTCCGTTGCGCTGGTTAAGCCGCGGCAAGGCGTGCGCACCGAAGGCGCCTATGCCGCCCTAGATGCTGTCGCCCTTGCACACCCACAGACAGCTTTGGCCGTAGAAGCCGCGCGCGCCGGGGATTGGCCGACGCTGTTCTCTTTGTGTGCCAATGTGTTTGAACAAGTGAGTGCCCCGCCGGGCTTGGCCCGGGCAAAAACAGAAGCCCGGCGCGCGGGTGCGCTGCTTACCCAAATGACGGGTTCCGGCTCCGCTGTGTTTGGTGTGCTGCGCGTCAATCTTCGCCAACCACAGCAAGACGCCATTGTTGCCGCGCTGCGCGCGCTAGACAGCCGTGTGTTGCTTTGCAAGCCGGTCAATCGAGGCGTAGAAATCATATAATATTATTTTCTTGCCCAAAATTCAAAAAAAGGATCACTTTGGGAATTTGAGGGAGGACACACATGAAGCGATGGATCTGCGGGTTGCTTGCGTTGCTGATAATCTGCGCCGGCGGCGTCCCGGCCTTTGCGCGCGAAAAAGCGGACAAGACCGCTTGGGTGCCGCTGGGCTACACAGTGCATCACACGCCAACGGCGGCGCCCGGCAGCAGTGTCGCCGCCCTATACGACGGCGACCCCAAAACCTTCTTCCTCTGCGGAGAAAAAGCGGGAACGGTAGCGCCCCGGCACGGCAACGCCCTGGTGTTCGACTTGGGCGGGCTGATGGAAAATGTTGGCCGCCTGCGTTTGCTGCCCCGGCAAGACGATGCCCTGGAAGGCCGGCCGCAGGCATACCGCATCTATGCGGCTTACCCCAACGCCACCTACAGCGGGCGGCGGTTCACAGGAGAAGCCGCGGAGCTGGAGGGGTTTTTCCGCCTGGTGGGGCAGGGCGAATGGGACCCCGCCGAAACCGATTGGCAAACAGCCACATTTTTGCCGGTGAACACCCGCTTTTTGGTGCTGCTGCTGCCGTTTAATCCTGTTGGCGGCGAAAATTGCGGCGCGGCCGAAATCGAAATTGACCAGGGCCTGCGCGCAACGGGCGACTACAACCGGCAGCAAACAACAGCAAGCGCGCTGCTCCAATTTGGCAAAGAGCAAAATTTGCCCGCCGTGCAACAGGCGGCGCAAAACTATCTGGACTATATCGGCAACGACTCCATCGCGTTCGCCCGGCTAACATTAGAAGAACAAACCCGCCTACAAAAACAAATGGAGCAGGAAACCGCGCTTTATAAGACGGTGGGCAAGCAGACAAAGCTGCTCAACGGCGGCCTGTGGATCGACGGCAAAGGGGCTCGCCTGGCGGTGGGCAGCGGTAGCATATTCTATGACGAGGCCGGCAAGCGCTATTATTGGTACGGCGCCGACACGGCGGCCCCAACGCTGCCCGGCAAGGCCGTTGCGCCCGGCGTGGGCGTGCATTGCTACGTTTCCAAAGATCTGCTAAACTGGGAAGATGTGGGCAATGTGCTGCCGGTGTTCAACAACCCACAGTTTGCCGACGGCACCAAACCGCAAAACAGCCTGCCCATGTATGTGGGTCCTGGCAGTGCCGCCTACAAAAAGAGCGCGCTGCCCGCTTATCCCCAAACAGACAGCACGGCTTTGCCGCTCAGCGGCACCTACAAAGCACCCGAGAACACCTTTGCCTACGGCGGGACGAACGCCGCGCAGTTGAACGCGCTTTATGACGGCCTGGGCTACGAGGCCCGCAAAGATTTTTATCAATATTATAATTGGGAAACGATCATTCATCATCCGCAGGTGATTTATAACGCGGCCACCAAGCAATATGTGCTTTGGATGCAATTGGGTTCCCTGGCGGCGGACAAAACCGGCGCGGGTGTGGCGGCCGTGGCCACCGGCAGCAGCCCGACGGGGCCGTTCCGGCTCAATGCCGTAGGCACACTGCCCGGCACACTTGCAGATGGTTCGGCGCTTCAGCACCGTGTGCGCGATTTTGCCCTGTTTGCCAACGCAAAGGGCAATGGCTACCTTGTCTACGCATCGGCTGTGGACGGCGCGGGTTTTGCGCTGCAACTAAACAAAGAAGGCACGGCGGGCGACAGCGCGAACGTTGTGCGCTTCACCGAGAACCTGCAGGGCAGCCCCGTGCTGCTGCGCAGCGGCAAAACATTTTATCTGCTGGCAGGCGGCACAACCTACACCACCGGCAGTTTCTTTGGCCAGTGGAAAGAAAAAACCGGGGCTTACAAAGACAAAGCATGGAATGCGGCGTTTTTTAGCCAGGCCGATGGGGCAATTCCGCTGCGCAACACCGACGGCACCCTTGCGGAGGGGCAATATTATCTGCTGTCGCTGCGCGCGAACCCTTATGACCAGCAGGCCGACACCCATCTGTTGCTGCCAATGACCGTGCAAAGCCTTTGGCGCACCCTGGCCGTGCGCTGGGGCGACAGCGCGTTGCCCCGCGTGCCTGCCGACAGCAGCCTGCTGTGGATTATAATTTTCTGTGCGCTTGGTGTGCTTTTGCTTGGAGCCGCCGGGGTTTTGCTTGTGGTTGTTTTGCGCAAGCACAAAAAAAAGGCCGCGCCGCGCCAAAAAAGCCACGAGGACACCTAACAATCAATTCAAAATAACACGAGGGAGGCGGAATCAAAATGTTCACGAACCAATTGGCACTCAACTATGCCGAAGAGTTGCACAACTACGACATTTTTCCCAAGGTGGTTGCCGCAAAAAACGAAAGCGCGATCACCATCAAGCCGCTGGGGTGGCACGCGGCCTTTCGGGCGGACGAAAGCTACAACCTAACCGTGTGCCCCTTTGATGAGGGTACGCCGTGGGATTACCCCGACCGCAACAATGTTCATGTGCAGGAAGTCGCACCCGACCCGGATGGCTGTATCCGTTTTTCGTTCGCGTTTTTTGGCGAGCAGCAGCACTACATCCGCATTGACGACGGCGCGGACTTTAAAATCCAGCTAAGCGTGTTTTCGGTGGAGGAAGATTTGGTTGGGCGCTACCCCTTCCGCGGGGATTTGCACATACACACCCGTCGCAGCGACGGGCAGCAGGCCCCTGCTGTTGTAGCTGCCAATTACCGCAAAACCGGCTACGATTTTTTTGCCGTCACCGATCATCATCGCTACTACCCTTCGCTGGAAGCCATTGCCGCCTACAAAGACGTGCCCATCGAATTTCTCATTGTGCCCGGCGAAGAAGTGCACCTGCCCAAAGACTTCGCAAACGGGCATATCAACGATGTGCACATTGTCAACTTTGGCGGGGAATACAGCATCAATTCGCTGGTGCACAGCGACCAAAAAGAGGATTGCGCCTACGAAGACAACCGACGGGCGATGATTGCAAACCCGCCGCCCGTGCGCAGCAGCGAGGCCCATTGGGCCGAAATCGACGCTTATGCACAAACCATCAACATCCCCGCGGCGCTCCGGGGCACCGAGCGTTATACCTATGCCGCGTGCCATTGGATCTTCAGCGAAATCAATAAGGCCAATGGTCTTGGTATTTTTTGCCACCCCTACTGGATTTCGAACGTGTTGCAGGTGCCGCCGCGTTTTGTGGACGCCATGATGACCTCGCGGCCATTCGGCGCTTTTGAGGTGCTGGGGGGCGAAAATTACTTTGAGCAAAACGGCTTTCAGACGGTGCAATATTACGAAGACAAGGCCAAGGGCCGCGTGTATCCCGTTGTGGGCAGCACCGACAGCCACAGCTCTTTTAATAACCGCAATTCCCACATTTGCTCCACGCTGGTGTTTGCGCCCGCCAACGAGCGGGCAGCCCTCATTCAGTCCATCAAAGATTTCTACTCCGTTGCGGTGGATACCATCGACGAAAACCCCCGCTATGTGGGCGACATGCGCCTGG
>JAITBA010000237.1 GCA_031283835.1 Oscillospiraceae bacterium | reverse complement strand
CAAGGGCTGCCCCCGTTTTTGCCGCCAAACGAAACCATGCTGGGCGCGCTGTGCCGCTATATCAGCGACGAAAGCGCGAAGAATTTTCAGCCCATGGGCGCAAATTTTGGTTTGCTGCCCCCCTTGGGAGAACATATCCGCGACAAGCGCCGGCGTTATGAAGCCCTTGCGGCGCGGGCCTTGGCGGCGTATGATATAGCCGGTTAATCGGCTATAAGAACTTTTTATTATGCGCAAAGTAAGGAGAGCACAACGTATGCATGAAACGATTCGGCAGGCCATAGCAGAATATGAAGCTCTGACGGCGCAAAAAAATGTGCCTGTTGCGGGCGGCGGCGGCGTTTATCAGCGGTGGGCACACCCGGTGCTTACACGGGGGCATGTGCCGCCCGGCTGGTGCTACGACTTTAGCCCGGCGACGAATCCTCATGGCCTGGAACGCCTGGGCGTCAACGCTGTGTTCAATTCCGGGGCGCTCTATCTTGACAAAAAATATTATCTTGTGGCCCGGGTGGAGGGCAAAGACCGCAAGAGCTTTTTTGCTTTGGCCTCGAGTGCCCAGCCTGCCGAGGGCTTTCGTTTTGAACAGATTGTTGCGTTGCCAGACACCGACCCGGAAGAAGTGAATGTCTACGATATGCGGCTCACGGCCCACGAAGACGGCTGGATTTATGGGCTTTTTTGCACCGAAAGCAAGGACAAGACTGCCGCGGAACTTAGCGCGGCCAAGGCGGCCTGCGGCATTGTGCGCACCAAAGATTTGCGCCGGTGGGAGCGGTTGCCGAACCTGCGTTCCCATTTTAGTCAGCAGCGCAACGTGGTGTTGCTGCCCGCGTTTGTGCGGGGGCAATACGCCTTCTACACCCGCCCGCAGGAGGGCTTTATTGAAGCGGGCAGCGGCGGCGGCGTGTGCTTTGCCCTGTGCAAAGATATTACCCATGCGGCCGTTGACGAAGAGCGGCTTGTGAGCCCCCGGCGTTATCACCAAATCACCGAGAGCAAAAACGGCGCGGGCGCGGTGCCTATTCGCACAAAAAAGGGCTGGCTGCACATTGCCCACGGCGTGCGCAACACCGCTGCCGGCCTGCGCTACGTGCTCTATGTTTTTGTCACGGATTTAGACGACCCTGCCAAAATCATTGCGGAACCCGGCGGGTATTTTCTTGCGCCGCTGGGCGAAGAGCGCGTGGGCGACGTTTCGAACGTGGTGTTTTGCAACGGCGCGGCGCTGAACGAACAGGGCGAAGTCGCGATTTACTATGCTTCCAGCGACACCCGGCTCCATGTGGCGACCACCACGCTAGAAAAATTGACGGATTATGCCTTTGGCACCCCGCAAGACCCCGGGCGCAGCGCGGATTGCGTGCGGCAACGAAAAGAGCTGATCGCCGCGAACGAGGCCTATATGGAATACGAGCGCTGGCTAAAAAACGTGCCCCAGGGCAACCCCTGGCAGGCAGAACTGGAAGCCTTGGCCGACGACACAACCCTGCGCACAGACGCCTTCCGCTGCGCGTTGGAATTTGGCACCGGCGGCCTGCGGGCCGAAATTGGCGCGGGCAGCAACCGCATGAATCACTACACCGTGGGCCGCGCCACCCAGGGCCTGGCCAATTACCTCAAAAAAACGTACCCCGCCGAAGTTGCCCAGGGTACGCTCAAAGCGGCCATTGCCTACGACACCCGCCGCTGCTCCCGCGAATTTGCGGCCCACGCGGCGCAAGTGCTGTGCCAAAGCGGCGTGACAGTCTATCTTTTTGACGAGGGGCGGCCCACGCCCATGCTCAGTTTTGCCGTGCGGCACTTTGGCTGCCACACGGGCATTGTGGTCACTGCGTCCCACAACCCCAAAGAATACAACGGCTACAAGGCCTACAACGCCACCGGCGGCCAACTGACAGACGAGGCTGCCGCCAAAGTTCTTGCCGAAATCAACGCTCTCGATTATTTTGACGGCTCTCTTGAGACGGAGAGAGGGCTTTTGGGGCAAGTGATTGCTTTGGACGCGGCCTTTGATGAGGTATATTACGCCGCAAGCGAGCAATGGCTCCCTCGCAAGGAATTCACCCGGCGGGAGGGGCATAACTTAAAATTGCTCTATTCGCCGCTGCATGGCACGGGGTTGGTACCGGTCACGCAATTGTTGACGCGCCAGGGGTTTTTGGCTTTGCTTGTTGTGCCGTCACAAAAGAATCAGGATGACGCGCATTCCTTCCCTACGGTCAAAAAGCCCAACCCCGAGGAGCGGGAGGCCTTTGGCCCGGCTATCGCGCTGGCGCAAACCAAAAAACCGGACGTGATCTTTGCCACCGACCCGGACGCCGACCGCATTGGCGTGTTGACGCAGAACAGCGCGGGCGACTATGTGGTGCTTAGCGGCACGCAAACCGGCGCGCTGCTGTGCGATTATCTTATCCGCACCTGCCAAGAACTGAACACCATGCCCCCTAATCCGGCGGTGGTGACGACCATTGTCACCGGCACTTTGGCCGAGCGCATCTGCCGCGCCAACGGCGTGCACGTGGATTTGGTACTCACGGGCTTCAAATATATTGGCGAGCGCATGGATGAATGGAAGGCCAGCGGCGCGCACAGCTTTTTGTTTGGCTTTGAGGAGAGCTTTGGGTACCTCACGGGGGACGTGTGCCGCGACAAAGACGCTGTGATTTCCAGCGCTCTGGTGGCCGAAATGGCGCTGTATTATAAACAGAAGGGCGTGACGCTCTTCGACGCGCTGCAAGCGCTGTATACCCGGTATGGCGCGGTGCACGAGGTGCTTCACAACCACGAGGCCAGGGGTGCGGCAGGTCTTGCGCAAATTGCTGGCTGGATGGCGCACCTGCGCGCCCACGCTGCCGACTGCCTGCCCGGCGAAACCGTGGTGGCCGTGGAGGATTATCAGACCCGCACCCGCCGCGACCTGCGCACAGGCGAGGCAACCCCCATTGCCCTGCCCGCGTCCAATGTGCTCAAGCTCTTTTTGGCCGACGGCAGTTGGCTGGTGCTGCGCCCTTCGGGCACGGAGCCGAAGATCAAGCTTTACATCTGCACCGCCGACGCGTTCGCCCCCGGCGCGCCCCTTTCCGCCGCCGAAGCGCGCTGTGCGGCGCTCCTCAAAAAGGCCAGGGCGCTGCTGCAATAATTTTGTGCAAAACGCACCTGCTTGGCATACTTGCCAAATGGGGGAATATATGTTATAATGAACACACACAAATGACGCTGCAACGGGCACCGCAGGACGCGGGCACGAAAGTGCGCAAAAGAGAGAACCCGCGTGCGCGAACTGCTCACCCGCAGGTGGGTTGTACGATTATAATTTAAATGCAAGGAGAATTTCACAATGTCGGGCCACAGCAAATGGAGCACCATCAAGCGCAAAAAAGAGAAGACTGACAGCCAGCGGGCCAAAATTTTCACAAAGATTGGCCGTGAAATCAGCGTTGCCGTGCGGGAAGGCGGACCTGACCCGGTTTCGAACAGCAAGCTGAAGGATATTATCGTCAAAGCCAAGGCGAACAATGTGCCAAACGACAACATTGAGCGCATTATCAAGAAGGCGGCGGGCGAAACCGGCGGCGCGGCCTATGAGGAGATTGTCTACGAAGGCTACGGCCCCAGCGGCGTGGCCGTGGTTGTGGAAACCCTCACCGACAACCGCAATCGCACCGCGGGCGACATGCGGCACTACTTTGATAAATTTGGCGGTAACATGGGGCAAAGCGGTTGCGTGGGCTTTTTGTTCGCCCGGCAGGGGCAGCTGCTGGCCGAGGCGGAAACCCTCCCCGCCGGCAAAGACGAAGACACCTTGATGGAAGCCGCGCTGGAAGCCGGCGCCGTGGATTTTCTTGGCGAAGAGGAGGAGGTATATGAAATCCGCACCGAGCCCAACGACCTTGGCAGGGTCGCCGAAGCGCTGGAGACCGCGGGCTACACCTTTGTCAGCAGCGAAGTGGCCTACATTCCCAGCACCTTCACCGCCCTCACCAACCCCGACGACATCAAAAACATGAACCGTCTGCTCGAAATGCTGGAAGACAACGACGACGTGCAGGGCGTTTGGCACAACTGGGAAAACGCAGACGAAGAATAGTGCCCGGGCCTTCGCTTTTTTCGCGCGCTTATTTGGCATTGCATAGGCATGCGAATTGTTGAGATTTTTTAAGTATTGACGATGCCGAAACGATTTGCACAAGCCCCCACGCATGACGCGTAGGGGCATTTTGGTTACTTAGACCTCCGAGATCTATTTAAAACGCAGAATCTATAGCGGAACACAGCGGAGCGACATACGGTTCTTTTGAATAAGAAAAGCAATCAGGGGCGGCGCACGTAGTTGATTGGGTTTTGCGTGTTGCCATTGATGATGACCTCGAAGTGGAGGTGAGGGCCGGTGGAATTGCCGGTGGAGCCAACGCGGCCGATGGGCTGGCCTTGGTTCACATATTGCCCGGGGCTTACGGCGATGGAGCCTGGCATCATGTGGGCGTAGCGCGTGCGCACGCCGCCGCCGTGGTCGATGATAATCATGTGACCATAGCCGGTGTAGCCATATTGCACCTGCACCACGGTGCCTGCCTTGGAGGCCACAATCGTCTTGCCGTAGGTGCTGCCGTTAGAAATATCGATGCCTTTGTGGAAGCCGCTGCGGCGGTAGCCATAGGGCGAGGAAATGACGCTGCACTGGGGCACGGGCCACATGAACCCGGAAGCGCCAACCGGCGGGACGACGAAGGTGCCCTGCGGCGTGGAAACATAGGGTGATTTGGTGCCGACTTCTTGCCGCTGGGTAATGGGGGCAGTGGTGTGTTCACGGCTGATCAGCTTGGCTTTGCCCACGCGCTCACCATTGATATAGGTGATTTGCTCGGTGATGGTATCGATGCCCTTCACACCCTTGGTGCGGATGCGGGGCGATTCGTTTTTAAACATACTGGAATTTTCGGTGCTGATGGTTTCGTAGGCGACTTCCTCTTTGCGGGTGACGGTTTTTAGGATTTTTACCTGGAGGTAGCCGATGGATTCCGAAATAATGAGCGCGTCCCCCGGTGTGAGCTTGGATTTAAAATCGTGCTTGGGGTTTAGTTTTTGAAGGGCTTCGACCGAAAGATTGAAGCGCTGCGCAATGCCCTTGAGGGTGTCGCCCACCTCCGCGTAGTAGGTGTCTTGCACGGTTTCTTCGCTGCTCAGCAAGTCTTTGAGAGCGATGGCGTCCTGCAGCATTGCGCGGGGATAAAAGCCCTGCACCAGGTCGACCTGTTGCACAAAATTGGCGGTGTCGCCCTTGGATTCGTTGAGCCCCAGAGGGGCGGCCTTGGTGGCCTTGATGTTCTCGAGCACGCCGCTGGCATCGGTGCTGTTTTTGATGACCGCCACCAATTGCGGGTCGCTGTCGCCGGCGTCGGCGATATAAACCCCGCAGGCACTGACCATGGGGTTTGGGGAGTATTGCAGCAGCTGGTCGCACAGCTGGTCGGCGTTGGTCAAGTACTCAGGCGCCGCGGTGGTGATTTGAAACTTGGCGAAGACCTGCTTATTGCTTTTGATTGCGTCGGCCTGCTGCTGGCCGCTGCCACTCAGGTTTTCGTTGATTTCCACAAAGTCCATGTGCTGGTTGGCCGCCGCCTGCGCCTGCAAATAGACCGCTTCGCTGGCAATGCTGCCAATTTTTTGGCCTTCGTAGGTGACCTGCAAAGCATAGGTTTGCCCTGCCGCCGCACGAATCACCAACAGCAGCACCGTTGCAGACACCACCGGCAGCAGTGCGTTGCCCGCCATGCGCAGCAGGGCGCTATAATCGACCAAAAGCTCTTTTGCGCGCACAAGGGGACGCTGCTTGCGGGTGTGCAGGCGCATGCGCATCTCGTGCTGCTTTTTGCAGTCTTGCCACACGCGCTCAAACCGCCCAAAGGTGATATGCCGCAGCACCAACACCGTAGCCCGCAGCAAATGCCACAGCGCCAGCACCGGGTGAAATAGGTAGGGCACGGCGTAGCGCAGGAAAAACAGCGCCGGGCGTGCCACGCGCAGGCCAAAGTAATAGATCTGCCGGAAGAACCAGTCAAGCATTTCGCTTGCGGGCACGCGATAAAGCGGCGCGGCGTCGAACCACAGATCGCGCGTTTCTTCCTCCTGCTCTGTCATAAAAAACAGCCGCAGCGTATTTTTAATCCAAACCAACGACGAAACCCGCTTGACGCGCTTTTGCGGAGGCTTGATTGCTTTTGGCTGTGCGGGTGCTTTTGGTTGCGCGGGGGCTTTTGGCTGTGCGGGGGCTTTTGGTTGTGCGGGTGCTTTTGATTCTGTGGGCGCTTTTTTTTGGAGGGCTTTTTTTGCAGAGCCGGGAAAGCGGCTGCGGCTTCTCATCTTCCGCATTTCCGCTTTGGCGGTCTCAATTTCGGCGGCGTTGGGGGCAGGTTCTTTGGCAAATTCCGCCTTTTTGCCCTGCAGTTCTATCTCGTCCGCAGTGATGAACCCATGCGGGGTGGCGGCCTGCCGTGCCTTTTGGCGCGCCGCCTGGGCTTCTTCCTCGCGGCGCAGTGCTTCGAGGATAACACTAAGCGGGATCTCACCTGTCATGGCCATATCCACGGCCACATCGTCGAAGGGATCCTTCTTTTTAATTTCTGTCGGACTTAGCCCGGGCAGGTCAAATCTGCCGCTCTCCCATGTGGAGCGGGAAATATTTTTCACCCGATATACAACGTCCTCCGCTGGGTCCTGGCTCGCCGGCTTTTTTTTGCTGGCCATGGTCATTCTCGCTTTCTGTTGTTCACAATGCATAAAAATGAACGTTCCGCTTTTCTATTATACCATACTTGCCGGAAAATTTCAAGTCTTTTGCGGCAGTTCCGTAAAATTGGTTGCAAAATGTCATGGCTTTAGCAAGCTTCCGCGAGAAATAAAAACTAAAAATCTTAAAAAAGCCTTGACAAAAGCGCCGGAAACGTCTATAGTAATGACAGTGATTTTCGGGCTGCGGTTTTGGGCAAACATCCCAAAATAAATAATGATAACCCGGCGCATGGAGGGTTTGACGATGGAAGTGACGACCGAAGAAGCACCTTTGCAGCAGGAGCGGCAACCATTGCCCTCCAAAGAAGTGCCCCAGGGCAGCGAAAAAAAAATACCGGCCAACGGGGCGGTGCCTGCCGCGCTAGAAACCTATGCCCGCGCGCAAGGGTTGTGGGAACAAGCCCTGTTTGCCGTGGTGGGCGACTTAACGCTTCGCAGCCGCTATGGCGAAAGCGCGCTGCTCTTTTTGCCGGGGCAGGTGCTAGCCTACGACATGGAGTCGCGGACGACGCCGGTGGCGTTTGCCTACGACCAACTGCACCAACTAAAAGTGCGGCGGCTCTATGGCAATGTGCTGTTTTGTGCGCATGTGGAGGGCGAGAAGACCACGCTGCTGCGCTTCACCTACGCCGTGGCCGAAATTGCCGACGCCGCCTGCCAGTTCATCGAAGCGGTGCAAAAAAATGACTATAGCGAAAAATTGCTGGGCGCTGTACACGCCGGGTTTGAGCGCCTGGAATCGTTTTGCCCCAAGTGCGGGCGCAAGCTGCGCACCCTCGACAGCCCCTGCCTAAACTGCGAGGGCAGCAAAAACGCCTTTTCCAAGTTTTTTAAATATGTGAAGCCGCAGGTGCCGGCGCTGGTGCTGTGCATGGGCGCGTCCGTTATCACAACCGTGATGGATCTGATCCCCGACCGCATAACAGGTATGATGATTGACACGGTGCTCCCCGAAGGCGTGGCAAACAACACCGTGCGCAAACTGATGCAGATGGTACTGTTTTTGCTGGGCGTGAAGGTGTTTCAGTGGGTGGTGGGGTGTTTTCGTACCTATTATTTGCGCCTGGCGGGCGACAAAATCACGGTGCAGCTCAAGGGCGATCTTTATGCCAAGGCACAGTACTTACCCATGAGCTTTTATGACAAAACGTCCACAGGTTCTGTCATTAACCGCATTAATTCCGATACGGCCACGCTCCAGGGCTTTTTAATGCGCGTGTCGCAAGAAGCGGTGACGCAGGTGTTTTTGATGGTGGGCCTGGTGGCGGTCATGTTTATCACCAACTGGAAGCTCGCGATTTTTTCGCTGACACCGGTGCCGCTGGTGGTGGTGGGCTCCCGTTTTTTTGGCAAAAAGATTGCGCCGCGCTACCGCCGGATCTGGCGGCGGGGTGCCGCGATTTCGAGCCTGTTGAGCGACACGGTGCCCGCCATGCGGGTGATTAAAGCCTTCACAAACGAAAACGGCGCGATCAAAAAATTCTCTCGCTACCTGGACGACTGGCTGAAGGAAGACAAAACGGTAGCCCTGATTTCCTCGATATATAACCATATAACCGGCTTTGCCGTCAGCTGTGGGCCGCTGATTATCTGGGCGCTGGGCGGCAGCGAAATTATCAGCGCGGGGAACGCCAAGGGCAGCCTGACCATCGGCGCTTTAATCACATTTATCAGCTATGCCAACAAGTTCTATGGCCCTGTGAACTTCATGGCCGGGTTCAGCGACACCTACCAAAACACTTTGGCCTCTGTCGAAAAAATTCTCGATATCCTCGACGCCGAGCCGGAGCGGGACTTTGGCAACGGGCAGGCGCTGGAGCATATACAGGGCAAAATCGAGTTCCGCAACGTGAACTTTTCGTTCGACAGAAGCAAAAAAGTGTTGAGCAACGTGAACGTTGTGATTGAGCCGGGCGACATTGTGGGCATCGTGGGCACCACGGGTTCCGGCAAAAGCACGCTGATCAACCTGCTGATGCGCTATTACGACGACTACGAAGGCGATATTTT
>JAITBA010000133.1 GCA_031283835.1 Oscillospiraceae bacterium | reverse complement strand
ACCCACGCGCAGAAGCTGCTGACACCGTTGCGGGCCGCCGGGCGCGGCAACCCGCGCGTGGAGGGCGACGACGACCCGAGCATCTATAAGTGCCGCGGCGCGACCATCGAGAACATTTTGCAGTTTGAACACCAGTACCCCGCCGCCAGGGTGGTGCGGCTGGAGCAGAACTACCGCAGCACGCAGAACATTCTGGACGCTGCCAACCGGGTGATTGCCAACAACGAAGGCCGCAAGGGCAAGCAGCTGTGGACCGGTAATGGTGCCGGTGCGGCGCTTGTGTGGCAAACCTGCGACGACGAACGCGCCGAGGCGCGCGCCATTGCCGATGCTATCGAAAAAAATGTGGCCAAAGGCGAAAGCTGGGGCAGCCACGCGGTGCTCTACCGGGCCAACGCGCTGTCAAACACCATCGAGACGCAGCTGGTGCGCGCGGGCGTGCCCTACCGCATCATCGGCGGCCATCGGTTCTATGACCGCAAAGAAATCAAGGACGCCACGGCCTACTTAACCGTGATTGCCAACCCGGCCGACGAAGTGCGGCTGCGGCGCGTTGTCAACGAACCCAAGCGCGGCATTGGCGAGGCCACCATGCAGGCCGCCGCAAATATCGGCGCGCGCACGGGCTTTGGCCTCTACGAAGTGCTGCGCCATGCCCACGAATTCCCCGAGCTTAGCCGGGCCGGCGCAAGGCTGCAAGGGTTTATCGCCCTGATTGAAGAACTGCGCCAGGCGCGAGAAACCCTGCCGCTGAAGGATTTGCTGGAGCTGACACTGCAACGCAGCGGCTACATGGCCGCCTTGGCGCAGGACAAAGAAACGTTTGAAGAGCGCAAGCAGAACCTGGAAGAGCTGGCGTCTAACCTCATGCGCTACGAGGAAGAAACAGAAGAACCCAGTTTGTGGGGCTTTTTGGAGGATGTGGCGCTGCAAAGCGACATTGACCAATACAACGCCCAGGCCGACGCGGTGGCGCTCATGACATTGCACAGCGCCAAGGGGCTGGAATTTCCTCATGTGTTTTTGCCTGCGTGGGAGGAGCGCGTGTTCCCCAGCTACCAGACGGTGCTCAGCGGCGCGCAGGACGACCTGGAGGAGGAACGCCGCCTGGCCTATGTGGGCATTACCCGGGCCATGCAAAGCCTCACCTTCACCACCGCCCGCACCCGGCTGCTGTTTGGGCAAACGCAATACAACCCGCCATCGCGCTTTCTGCGCGAAACCGGCACAGAACCAGAGGAGATTGCACCGGCTTATGCGCCGCGCAAAACCGTTTGCGCGCCCGTCAAACCCAGCGAATATGTTCCAAGGCAGCAAAAGCCTTCCGCTATGCCGCCCAAGGGCGCCAAAAAACAATGCGAGGTCGGGCAAAGCGTCATACACCCCACCTTTGGGCGGGGCATGGTGCTCAGCGTCAAACCCATGGGCAGCGACACGCTTCTTGAGGTTGCGTTCGACACCGTTGGCACAAAGAAGCTTATGGCGAATTACGCAAAGCTTTTCAATACGCATGATTAACATTACGGAGGCGAAAAAAATGATTTACCGTATGCAGCGATCCAATTTCCGCAATGTCCAGGTCTACGAGCAAAACAAGCGATCCCCCCGGACATACTTCATCCCTTATTCGGACGAGGAGGTTTTGCGCGCTGTGCCTGCGGGGCGGCAGCGCTACGAATCCGACCTAGTGGAAGTGCTTTCGGGCACGTGGGACTTTTGCTACTTTAGCGATGCCGCGCAGTTGCCCAGGGAGCTGGACACAAGCACGTTGGCATTCGACAGCATGGCTGTGCCCTCCACATGGCAGCACAAGGGCTACGAGCCGCCGGTGTACCTCAATACGGCCTACGCCTTCGATAATGTGCCGCCCGAACTGCCAAAAACCGTGAGCGCAGGGCTGTATCGCAAAATGTTCAAAATCGAAAGCACAGAGGGCAAAACGTTCCTCATCGCCTTTTTGGGCGTGGTGCCGTGCATCGACCTTTATTGCAACGGCTACCATGTGGGCTACAGCGAGGGAGCGCACAACACGGCGGAATTTGACCTGAGCAGCGTGGTGCGGCCCGGCGAGAACGAGTTGGTGGCCGTGGTGCACAAGTGGTGCACCGGCACCTTTTTGGAATGCCAGGATATGTTTCGCGAAAACGGGATATTCCGTGATGTGCTGCTGTATACGCTGCCCAAGGTGGTGCTGAACGATTTTTGGCTGCGGCCCCAAAAACAGCCGGAAGGCGGCTACAAGCTGCGGGTTTCGGTGGAGGTGCAAGGGGAGCAGCTGAGCGGATGGATTGTGGAGTTCCGCGTAGACGGCCTGCCGGCCAGCTTTAGCGGCCCGGCCCGCGAGCGCCTGAACCTGACCTTCGAAAACCTGAAGCCCGACGAATGGAACCCCGAACAGCCTGTGCTCTATGACGCGTGGATCAAGCTCACAAAAAGCGGCGCAACCGCGCAGGTTGTGCGTGTTCCCTTGGGCTTCAAGTCTGTCGAAATTTTGGACGACGTTTTCACCTTTAATGGCCAAAAAATCAAGTTTAAGGGCGTGAACCACCACGACACCAATCCTTACGCGGGCTACTGCATGGCCTACGAAGACTACGCGAAAGACCTGACGCTGATGAAAGCGCTCAACGTCAACGCCATTCGCACGTCCCACTACCCGCCGGACCCGCATTTGCTGATGCTGGCGGACGAAATGGGTTTTTATATAATTGACGAGGCGGATATTGAAACCCACGGCTGCGACTGCACCCACAAAAACAGCAACCTAATTTCGAACGACAAATTTTGGATTCCCCATTACCTCGACCGGGTGAAGCGCATGCTGTTCCGTGACCGCAACCATGTTTGCGTCACCATGTGGAGCCTAGGCAACGAAGCCGGCGGCTGGCATTGCCAAGATGCCTGCTATGCCTTTCTTCACGCCGTGCACCCCGAAATCCCCGTGCACTACGAGGGCGTGTGCCGCACGCCGGTAGTGGGCTACGACGTTTATAGCGAGATGTATACCTCTCATGCCCGCGTGCTGGAATTTGGCACGAAACAATACGGCGAACACACCTGGATGGACGAAAAAGAGCCGGAAGAGCAGCAAGAAATCCGCGCGCGGCTGGCAAAAATCGCCGCACAGCCCTTCTTTTTGTGCGAATATGCCCACGCCATGGGCAACGGCCCCGGCGGTTTGGAGGAGTATTGGCAGCTGTTCTATCAATACGACAACCTCATGGGCGGCTGCATTTGGGAATGGGCCGACCATGCGGCGTACCATGCCGACCCGGCGGCTGACGGCGTGAATTTTCATTGGGGCTACGGCGGCGACCACGGCGAAGCAAAGCACGACGGCAACTTCTGCGTGGACGGCCTGGTTTATCCCGACAGGACGCCCCACACCGGTGCCTACGAGATGCAGAATGTCTATCGCCCCGTGCGGGCGCACTGGCAGGGCGGCAACACCTTTGCCTTTGCAAACACCAACCGCTTTGCCGCTTATGAAGGCCCGGTTGCGTGGGAACTGCTGCGCGACGGCATTGCCGTTGCCAACGGCGCTGTGCGGCTGACGATTCCGGCGCTGCAAAGCCAGGAGGTCACGATTGAACTGCCCGCGCTTAACGACGGCGACTACGCCCTCACGCTGCAATACGCCACGGCGTTTGAGCAGATTGTGCTGCAGGAGACCTATTGCGCGGTGCCGCTCACCTCTGTCGGCGATCTTTCGTCCGTGCTGCAAACCGTGCAGCCAAACTGGCAGCGGGCGTGGCTCGACAACGACATTTGGGCGTGGGAGAAATGGCATGACAAGGCAGACCCCGCAGCGCACTTCAAAACGCAAGTCGTGCAGGAGCCGCTGCCCGGCGGCGCGGTGAAAATCACGGCAAAACTCACCCCTAAGGCAAAAATGCCAAAAGACCTGCAAATCGCACGCTTTGGCGTCACCTTTGTGCTGCCCCGCGATTGGACGCGGTTGGCCTACTACGGCTTGGGCGCGCGCGAAAACCTGCCCGACTTAACCGCGCAGAGCAAGCTGGGCGTGTTCGAAACCACGGTGGAGGCGACCCAAGAGCCTTACATCAAGCCGCAGGACAATGGCAACCACGGGCAGTGCCGCTGGCTCACCGTGACGGACGCCGAAGGCAAAGGGATCAAAATTACCAATGCCCCAAAAAAATTCAGCTTTAACGCGCACCATTATAGCCAGGCCACGCTCATGGCCGCGCGGCACCGGGAGGATCTTACCGACGACGGCGCGGTGTATTTGAGCGTTGACGGCTTTGTGCGGGGCAGCGGCACCGGCTCTTGCGGCCCCGGCACCCTCCCGCAATATTGCATCGACCTGAAAGACGGGCTGGAATTTTCGTTCGAAGTTGCGGCAATTGCATAAAACAACAGAAGTGGGGGCGCGCGGATGAAGAAAAAAAATCGCATCATCGGCAGCATTGTGCTGGCCGCGGCGATTCTTGCGGGCGGGGCATTCGCCTATGTTGCGATTCAAAAGCCTTTTCGCACGGGCGAGCTGACGGGCACGCCTGTGGGCACGCAAATTGGCCGCGCGGTGCCGCCCATGCAGGTAGATCGGAACGGCGATTTTGTGATTCTGCAATTCACCGACACCCACTTGATTGACGTGCGCGGCAAAGATTTAAAGACGCTGGACGCTATCGCGGCGCAGGTGGGGCGCGTGGGACCCGATTTGGTAGTCGTTACCGGCGACATGCTTGATGGCCTTAACACCAAACTTTTCGCCGATAAACGCGCGAGTCTTGCGGCCATTGCGTCGCTGTTTGAGCGCCGCGAAACCCCGTGGGCCTACGTGCCCGGCAACAACGACGGCGAAACCATGGGCACCACGGCGGAAGTCGTGGGCTTTTTGGCCAAAAATTATCAATTCTGCGTGCTTGGCAACAAAAAAGGCCTGACCGGCGAAACCCAGTACGCTATCCCGCTGCTGGACGAGGACGGCGTGACCGTGCACGAGCTGCTGTTCATGGATTCCCTCATGCGGGACCCGGAAACGCATTATGTGACCTATGACTGCATGAAGCAGGACCAGGCCGACTGGCTGCAAGCGCGGCTGCTGGCCCTCAAGGCGGCGGCCCCACTGGCCAGGGCCAGCGTGTTTTTTCACATGAACACCCCCGCTTTTACTGCAGCCAAAAACGAGGGTGCGCCCTACGCGGCCGGCTATGCCACATCGGATTTTCCGGATGAGTGGAGCATTGACGGCAACCAGGCGGTGGACGACGCCATGAACGCCGCCGGCAATGTGGGTCTTGTGAGCATTGGCCACCTGCACCCTTCGCAGAACTGGTGCAATTTTTTGGACAAAACGTATTACCACATTGCCCGCCCGTCCGGCTACCAGGTTGCCAAGCAACCCGGCGCGACCAAAATCACCATCCACACCGACGAAGGCAACCCGCGGCGGCAGTATGATTTTGAGGAGATTTTGTTTTAGGGCGTGTTGACACTATCCGAAATGTCCAGATTTTGAGCGGATTTTTTGCCGGGCAAGGCAATTTTTTTGCAGTCATACTTTCGTATTACAAAAAAAATTAACGCAGAACGGCGGAA
>JAITBA010000026.1 GCA_031283835.1 Oscillospiraceae bacterium | reverse complement strand
CCGAAAGCTTGGCCGGGTACGCGTTGATTTTGGCGCTCAACCCCACTTTGCCAAGCAAGGCGCGGGCATTTTCTTCGGCCTGCGGCCGGGGTATTTTTTTGACCGAAATGGGGGCAAGCATCACGTTTTCGAGCACTGTTTTGTGCGGAAAAAGATTGAAGGACTGGAAAACCATGCCCATTTCGAGCAGCAGTTTCTTGTATTCCTCCGGCACGGCGCGGGCAATGGTGGTGTTTTTTTCGCGGTGCAAAAACAGTTTTTCTTCGATAAAAATTTTACCGGACGCGATGGGCTCCAACTGGTTGAGCGCGCGCAGCAAGGTGCTTTTGCCCGCGCCCGAAGGCCCGATAACGCACACCACTTCGCCCTGCTCAATGGTGAGGTTCACGTCCTTAAGCACCTCGAGGGAGCCAAAATTTTTGTGGATATGCTCTGTGCGGATAAGTGACATAGCGGTTCCCTCCTTATTAAAGATGCATGGAGAAACGTTTCTCGAGGCGGTTGAAAATGAACGTAAAAAACGCGGTGATGACGAGGTACAAAATCGCGGCCGGAATATAGACCAAGGGCGACGCGCTGGAACTGGAGATTTTTTGTGCCACACGGGTGATATCCATCATGGCAATGACCGCCACCAAAGCCGCGTCCTTGAGCACCATGATGAACTCGTTGGCCACGGGAGGGATTAGGCGGCGAATGGACTGCGGAATGACGACCAGGCGCATGGTTTGCCAGTAGGAAAAACCCAGCGCATGGGACGCTTCGAACTGGCCTTTGTCGATGGATTGAATCGCCGCGCGAATAATCTCGGCACAGTAGGCCACGGAATTGAGCGAAAAGGCGATGAAGGCCGCCGTGAATTTATCTTGGATAGCCAAAGCCGGGTTGATGTAGGGCAGGCCATAATAGATAAAAAACAGTTGCAGCATGAGCGGCGTGCCGCGAAAAAAGAAGATATAGCCGCTGCACAGCTTGCTTAGGAGCTTGAACTTTGAAATTTTTCCAAGAGCCATAAAGACGCTCAAAAACAGCCCCAGGGCCGTGGATGTGATGGAAAGCGAAAGCGTCACTTTTGCGCCGTCAAGCAGCATGGGCGTCCACAAAAGAATATCGGAAACAGGCAGCAAAATTTTGCTGTGGTCCGCGCGGAAAACATGCCCCGCAATGCCAATGTAGGTTTCGGCTTCGCCCGTGGACACATTGCGCCCGCGCACCACGCCCACCACCCACAGGTTGGCTTTGTCCACATTTGAGGTGTAATACTTCCCGGAATCGCTGATGAACTCCTGGGTAATGGCCGCTTCTAGTTTTTGCATGGGCGGTCGGGTGCAAACCAGCAGCAGCGCCACCAACGCCAGCGCCGCCGCCGCAATGCAACCGGCCCGGTGTTTGGCAAAAAACATCCCCGGTGCCGCACGCCAGTTTTTCTTTGGCTTTTCTTCCATCGGAATCGAATCCTTTCGTAAAAACAAGGGGCAAGCGCGCCGCGCCCACCCCCAGCTATCATCATCTTTTGCCAAAACCATGGCCAAAACAGGCCGCAGGGGGCTATGCCAGGAATTGCTTGCGCAGCTCTTCTAGGCGGCCATTGCCTTCCAGCTGGGCCAGAGCTTTATTCACTTCGGCCAGCAGGTCGGCGTTGTTTTTGCGCACAGCAATGCCAAACAGTTCCGGCTCGGCGTCCGCATCGTTCTTTTGGTGCCAGGTAATCTCGAAGACGTCGGGGTCTTTTTCGACATAGCCTTCCGACACCACGCTGTCTACCAGCACAGCGTCCACACGGCCAACCTTCAGGTCGTCAAAGCAGCTCATCACTTTTTCGTATTCCGAAACCTTGGCTTCTAGCACGCCCGTGGAATTCAGTTTTTCGTAAAATTCGGTGGAGGTAGTGCCCTTTTGGTAGGCAACCTTCAGGCCGTTGAGGCCCTCGGGGCTGGTGATGGGGGGGTTGCCCTTGCGCACCACGATGGACTGCCAATTTTCGATATAGGGCGTGGAAAAGACCACTTTTTTGGCCCGGGCCGGGGTGATGGTGACAGCGGACATCACCACGTCGTAGCGCTTGGTGGCCAGGCCGTCGAGGATGCCTTCGAAGTCGGTGTCCTCAAATTGCACTGTTAGGCCAAGGATTTCGCCGATTTCTTTGGCCAGCTCAATGTCGAGCCCTGTGGTGATGCCGTTGTCGATGTACTCGAAGGGCGGGTAGCCGACTTCGGTGCCCACGACGAGCACCCCCGCGGTGATGAGCAGCGGGTTTTCTTCTTTTTTGCCGCAGCCAGAAAATGCGAAGAGGGTAGCCGTCATTAATAGCGCGCATGCCAGCGCAAGCAAGCGTTTGCCTTTCATTCCATGTTCCTCCCAATATTATAAATTAAGCTTTGCTTTTCTTATTTTACAAAATTCTTTCGGTTTTGTCAACTGTTTTCAAAAAAATAAGCATAAGAACCTGTTTAGCGTCTTGCCGCGGGCGACTTTTGGGTGAATCGGGCAACCTGCCCAAAGGTGTGCGGCAAAAGGGCACAAACACTACTACGCGTTGCTCACCACGTTTTCTTCCCCCAGCAAGCGGCACAGTTCACGAGCCAGCACGGGGTTCCAGGCGGCGGAGGGTTGGGGTTCGTAGCGCTTTTCGTCTTCATAAAAAAAGCGCACGGGCGTTGTGCCTCCCTCGGCAAAAATGGCCAACAAATGCCGTGCCTTGGGCAAGCGCGGGTCTTCGGCAGAAGCAAAGCGTAAAAACGCGCCGGGGCGGGCCGGCTTTTTTGCGGAAGCTGCCGCGTTCGTTTTGCGCGCGCCGTGCGGCGCAAGGCGGTCTTGTTCGGCCATGGTTTCGCTCACTTCTTCCAACGTGTTGCACAGGAGCTTCGCTTCTTTATTTTCTTGCAAACACAGGCGGCCGCTGAGCAGCACCGTGCGGCCCTCCATGCACAGGTTCGCAAAACGTTCGAGGGTGCCCGGAAACACCAACACTTCCATCTGGCCATACATATCTTCCACGGTGAGGAACGCCATGGTTTGGTTGTTCTTTACTACCTTTTTTTTCGCGCCCGTGATCACGCACAGCAGTGTGGTTTCTTCGTTGTCGCCAAAGCGTCCTTGCCCCGTTTCGTTGGCCGGATCCAGCAAATCGACGGTTTTGGCGCTGCCAAGGCGCTGCGCCAGGTTTTGCAAACGCATGAGCGGATGCCCCGAAAGATAGAACCCCATGGTTTCTTTTTCGCCGGCCAGCAAGTCGGCGTGGCTAAATTCTGCCTGGGGGGGCAGCGCGGGCTCGCCGCTTTGCTTTTGGCCCGGCAGTTCAAAAAAGCCAATCTGTCCTTCAATATTGCGGCGGGCGTCGTCCTCCAACCCATTGAGGAACAAGGGCAGGGCCATCATCATCTCGCGTCGGTTGGCGCCAAGGCCGTCCAAAGCCCCGGCCTGAATGAGTGCTTCCGCGGCCCGGCGGTTAAAATCTTTGCCCTGCATGCGCTTGAGGAAGGAATGGAACGATTCGAAGGATCCGTTTTGCGCTCGTTCTGCCACAATGCCACGGATAAAACCCTGCCCCATGTTCCGAATGGCCAGCATTCCCAGGCGGATGCCGTCCGGCTCGACGGTGAATTTTTCGACGGCAAAGTTCACATGCGGGGGCAGCAACCGAATTTGCAATTTTGCGCATACGGCGGCGTATTCCGCCACCTTGCCGCTGTGGTCAATCACGCTGCTGAACAATGCCGCCAAAAACGCCTTTGGATAATGACACCGCAAATAGGCCGTTTGGTAGGCCACGCAGGCGTAAGCGGCGGCA
>JAITBA010000212.1 GCA_031283835.1 Oscillospiraceae bacterium | reverse complement strand
GTGTTTTTTTTGTTTGTGTTCTGCGTGGGGGTGCTGGGGTTGCGGCTGATGCGGATTCCGCTCACGCAGCCGGCGCAGCGCGCGCGAGGGGCTATGCGCGTGGTGGCGGACGAGAGCCGGGGTGCTATTGTGGATCGCAATGGTGTGCGGCTGGTGCAAGCCCAGGCGCAAACCTGGGTGGCGGCCAAGCCCACGCCGGCGGCCGGTTTGGCACTGCGCAGCCTGTTGAGCGACCAGCGGTTTGCGCAGGCAAAAGAACGGCTGGCCAAGGGGAACCTGCTGGTGCTGCCCGCGGCCGACCCGCTGCCAAACTGCAAAGACTTGCTGCGGCTGGAGGTGTTTCCGCGCTATGCGGCAAGGCAGCCCGCGGCGCATTTGATAGGCTACCTGGATGGGCAAACAGGGGTGGGCGTCAGCGGGCTAGAGAAGGCGTTTGAGCCGCTGCTGGGCGGCGTTGGGGCAGGGGAGTTGGCCGTGCGTTTGGCGGCAGACGCCAACCATCGCGCGTTGGCGGGCGCGGTGATCGAAACCGAGATCACCAACTATCGCAGCCCGGCGGGGGTGCGGCTGACGCTTGACAGCCGTGTGCAGCGGATTGTGGAGGACGCGATGGAAGCCGCCGGATTAACCCAAGGGGCGGTGGTGGTGCTCGACTGCCAGACGGGGGAGGTGCTTGCCATGGCGAGCAGCCCCTCCTTCAACCCAAACAACATCGCCGCCAGCCTAAAAGACCCTCTGGAGCCATTCTATAACAGGGCGTTGGGGGCATGCCCGGTGGGGTCAATGTTCAAGTGCTTTGTGGCGGCGGCGGCCCTTGAGCAGCGGATTTTGCCCGAAACGCAGTTCACGTGCAAGGGGGAACTCAACGTCAACGGGCAGGTGTTTCACTGCCAAAAGCAGAAGGCCCACGGCACGTTCAACATGACGCAGGCCCTGGAGGAATCGTGTAATTTATATTTCATCCAGCTGGCCGCCAAACTGGAGCGGCAGCCGCTGCTGGATTTGTTGCGGTTGTTTGGCTTTGGCGAAGAAACGATTCTTGCGCCGGGGATTGTGGGCAGCGCGGGAAATTTGCCGACAGAAACGGAGCTGCGCACACCGGGGCAGCTGGCGAACTTCGCTTTTGGGCAAGGCAAGCTGTTGAGCACGCCGCTGCAAATTTCGGCCGCGCTGGCGGTGATTGCCAACGGGGGCGTTTACCGTTCGCCAACGCTGGTGCAGGCCGCGATGGACGAAACCGGGCAGGCGACGACCTATGTGCAGGACAGCGAAACCCGGGAAGTGCTTTCGCCAAAAATTGCGGCGCAAGTGCGCAAAATGATGATTTCGGCGGTGGAAAACGGCCCCGGGCGCAGCGCCAAACCCGAGCTGGGCGGCGCGGGGGGCAAAACTGCCACCGCTCAAAGCGGGCAGTTTGGCGCGGGCGGCAGCGAGCGCATGCAAACGGGTTTCACCGGTTTTTTCCCCGCCAAAAACCCGCGCTATGTGATCACCGTCACCAGGCAGAACGGCAGTTCTGGTGCGGCGGACTGCTGTCCGGTGTTCCGCAAAATTGCCAACGCCATGCGGGCGCAGGGGCTGCTGCGGGGCGATTGAAATTTTTTGGCATATTAGCCAAAATTTTGGAAAAAAACATGGAATTTTTCTATTTGCTTTTTGTTTAGAATTTTTCTTGCTTTTTATACGCGAGTAGTGTATAATGAGTTCACAAATAAGGGAAATGAGGAGATGACCATGAAAAGCATAAAAAGCATAAAAAGCATGAAAAGTTTGCACAAATCCATTCTAGCTATCCTGCTGGCGCTGGTTTTTGCCGTTGGATTGACGGCTTGCGGCGCAAAAGTAGAACCTTCCACCGAGCCGACCACGTCTTCCAAAGCCACCACAACCCAAGAAACGCCCACCTCTGCGGAAATTCCTGTCAACGGCGCGCTTGAACCTTCGACAACCGCCGATCCTTCCGCCACAACGAGCGAAACAGCCTCGACCGAGAGCACGACCGAAGGCACCACCGTGGTTGTGACGGACGCAAACGGGAAAGAGGTGACCACGGTTGCTGTGCCGGGCACAACCTTTGCGCCAACAAGGCCCACCACAACCTCTTTGGCGGCAACAAAACCCACCAAGCCGTCGGCTAAAACGCCCGACGCAATGAACAAGACAGAACTCGTGGAATACTTCAACAAAGTTGCCAATGCTGTGCGCACCGGCAAGCCCGCAATGACCTGTGTTTCTGTTAACGAAATCGTCGAAACAGAAGCCAAAGGGCTGCCAACCTCGCTGGTGACCAGCATTGTGAACCAGTTTATGGACGGCAAACCCGTGACCACGACCGTAGGCAAGGGCGCCGATAACTGGGAACTGTTCCTCGCGAAGGAAGTTTCGTTTGCGTCCAAGCTGCGCGTGGACGACGTGACGGGTACCAACGTGAGCAAGAGCGGCTCCAACTGGGTGATCACGCTGAGCGTCAAAAACCAGACGAACCCCACCACGGGCGACAACAACGCCTATGGCCGCGTGTTCGACTTTTTGACCCCGCAAGGCCTGCTAGACGAACTCGGCAGCACAGTGAAAAACAGCCCTGAAAATATCACGCTGAACTACAACAGCGGCAAAGTGACGCTGACCGTGACCCCGGACGGCAAAGTACTTAAATCCGTCAGCGATTTCAAGTGTGACGCTTTTGCGCCGCAGTCTAAAGTAGCGGTGTTCACGCTGGATATCACGGCGCACCAGCATTCTCACGTGGAATGCAACCTCACCTGGTAACCGGCGCCCGCGATGCGGCACCGTCGCCGCGCTGAGCAATGGATAACAACAAGCTCCTGCAAAAATGTTTGCGGGGGCTTGTCTTTTGGGCCAAAATGATGTATAATAATTAAATAAAAGAGTGGGAACCTGTTTTAATATGCGGAAGAGGTGGAGCAATGTTGAGTGATGTTGAAATTGCGCAGGGCGCAAAAATGCTGCCGATTGGGGAGATTGCGGCACAGCTGGGTGTGAGCGAAGAAAACCTGGAATATTATGGCAAACACAAGGCAAAGTTAAACAACGATTTATTCGCGCAGCTGCACAAAAAGCCTGACGGCAAACTGGTGCTGGTCACGGCGATTAACCCCACGCCGGCCGGGGAGGGGAAAACCACTGTGACAGTGGGGCTGGGGCAGGCCATGCGCCGCATTGGCAAAAACGCTGTGATTGCGTTGCGAGAACCCTCGCTGGGGCCGGTGTTTGGGGTCAAAGGCGGCGCGGCCGGCGGCGGCTACAGCCAAGTGGTGCCAATGGAGGATATCAACCTGCACTTCACGGGGGATATGCACGCGATCACGGCGGCGAATAACCTGCTGTGCGCCGCGCTGGATAACCACCTGCAGCAGGGCAACGCATGGGGGATTGACCCGCGGCAGGTGATTCTCAAGCGCTGCATGGACATGAACGACCGCGCGCTGCGGAACATCACGGTGGGGCTCGGCGGCAAAATGAATGGTGTGCCTCGCGAAGATCATTTTCAGATCACGGTGGCCAGCGAGGTGATGGCGATATTGTGCCTGGCGGCCGATCGTGCGGATTTAAAGCGCCGGCTTGAGCGGATTTTGGTGGCGTTTACGTATGAGAACCAGCCGGTGTATGCGCGGGATTTGGGCATTTGCGGGGCGATGACGCTGCTGCTGAAGGACGCGATCAACCCCAATTTGGTGCAGACCCTCGAAAACACGCCCGCACTGATGCACGGCGGGCCCTTTGCGAACATTGCCCACGGGTGCAACAGCGTGCGCGCCACCCGCCTGGCACTAAAAATGGCCGACATTACGATCACCGAGGCGGGTTTTGGCTCGGATTTGGGGGCGGAGAAG
>JAITBA010000179.1 GCA_031283835.1 Oscillospiraceae bacterium | reverse complement strand
AGGCTTTGGCACCGCCCAAAAAACGGTGGCGGCTGTGGAACGGATCGTGCGAAAATTTGCTTAAAAAATTCGCAACGGAAGGAGAAAACCGAACTTTGCCCAACAAAACTATCCCGGCGGGTGCGTTTGATATCCAGGCAAACTACGCGCAAACTGAAGTGCGGCCGGGATGATTTTATGCAAAAAATATACAGAGCGGAGAAACATCTATGGGCTTGTTTGATCGATTTAAGCGGGGCTTAAAAAAGAGCCGCGACAACCTAGACGGCGCAATTGACGCAGCAATGAAGGGCAGCGATGAGCTTACCGACGACATTTTTGACGAGCTTGAAGAAATTTTGATCATGAGCGACACCGGCGCAAAAACTGCAGACAAAATTCTTGAACAGCTGCGTGAGCGCACAAAAAAGCAGAAAATTCGCAAGGCCAGCGGCGTAAAAAACGCCCTGCGCGAAATTGTTGCGGAATTACTCAGCGGCGACGAAACCGTTGATATGATTACGATGCCGGCGATTATTCTGGTGATTGGCGTGAATGGCGTGGGGAAAACGACCTCCATCGGCAAGTTGGCGGCTCTGTATGCGTCGCAGGGAAAAAAAGTGCTGCTGGGCGCTGCCGACACCTTCCGCGCGGCGGCAATTGAGCAGTTGGAAGTCTGGGCGACGCGCGCGGGCGTGGATATTATTAAGCACAAAGAGGGCGCTGACCCCGCCGCCGTGGTGTTCGATACGATTCAGGCAGGCAAAGCGCGTGACGTGGATTTGATCATCTGTGACACCGCTGGGCGCTTGCATAATAAGAAGCATTTGATGGAAGAATTGGCAAAAATATACAGAATTGTGGATAGAGAGTTGCCTTATGCAGACCGCGAAGTGCTGCTGGTGCTGGACGCGACTACCGGGCAAAACGCGGTGAACCAAGCCAAAGAGTTCAAGGAAATCGCGGAAGTTACGGGAATTATTCTCACAAAATTAGATGGAACCGCCAAAGGCGGCGTGGTGCTAAACATCAAACACGCGTTGCAAATTCCAGTGAAGTTCGTTGGTGTGGGTGAGGGGCTTGATGACCTGCAACCGTTTGACGCACAAGGGTTTGCGGCGGCACTGTTTGGGGAGGATTAACCATGAAAATTGTGATTGCCACCCACAATACAAAAAAACGCAGAGAATTGGAACAGATTTTAGCACCATTAAACTTTACTGTGATAAACTTCGAGCTATCCGAAGTGCAGGAAACGGGGGCAACATTTGAAGAAAACGCGAAATTGAAGGCCGAAAATGGTTGCCGCGAAAGCGGACATCCCTGCATTGGCGACGACTCAGGCCTGTGTGTGGATGCCCTTGACGGCGCGCCGGGGATATACTCTGCGCGGTTTGCGGGAGAACATGATGATGATGCAAACACAAAAAAGTTACTGAAATCAATGAAAGATAAACCAAAAAACCAAAGAACAGCACGTTATGTTTGTGCAATTTGTATGGTTTTTCCGGATGAGAGATCAGTAATAGTGCGCGGCGAATGCGAAGGAAGAATTGCGTTTGCACCGGTTGGCGAGGGCGGATTTGGTTACGACCCGGTTTTTTTGCCCGACGCAGCGCCCGGCTTCACCATGGCACAGTTGCACAGCGATAAAAAACATATGTTGAGTCATCGTGGAGATGCATTACAAAAGTTGGCAGAAAGATTGAAGGAATTTGTATGATTGTATTAAAACGGCCGGACGCATTGCTAGTTGACAACACTTTTTGTGGTGGTTCACAACATTGGTATAAGCGACTTTGGCAACGTATGGGTGGGTGCGGCGCTACCGCGGCTTCGCTGCTTATATGGTATTTGGCGCAAACAAATCCAAAATATTCTACATTATGCACTATTAATGCACGTTCAAAAAATGAATTTTTGGATCTAATGAACGAAATGTTCACATATATTACGCCTCGATGGCGCGGCGTTGATAGTTCTGCTAAGTTTATTGCGGGCTTGTTTTTGTACTTGCAAGAAAAAGAGGAACGTATTAACGGTTTTTGCTGTTTTGATGTGGAGCCAAAGCTCTGCGCACAACCGGATGCAGAACATTTTGTTGAAAATTCATTAAAAAATGACCGTCCTGTTGCTTTTTTAAACCTGCAAAGCGGCAACCAAAAGCATCTGGACGGCTGGCATTGGATGGTGGTGATCGCTTTTGATCCCGATAGCGGCGAAGCGCATCTCTGTGACCAAGGAAAATGCATTGTTTTTTCGCTGCGAGAATGGGTGCAATCTACCAAGCGTGGCGGCGCTTTTGTATCAATTAACGAAATTTAGGAGGATTATTACTTGAAATTTGTTGTATTGCCGAATGCTGCTGCGATTGGTCTTGCAGTGGGGGACGTTATTTGCGATCTAGTGCGCAAAAAAAGTGACACTGTTTTGGGGCTTGCCACAGGTGCCAGCCCACTGCCGACCTACCAGCGCATGATTGACCGCTGCAAAACAGGAGAAGTTAGCTTCAAAGATGTGAGAACTTTCAACCTTGATGAGTATTGCGACTTGCCGGAAACGCACCCCTGCAGCTACCATTATTTTATGCGGAAGGAATTGTTTGACCAGGTGGGGATATTGCCGGAACACACGCATTTTTTGGACGGCAACACGGTAGATGAAGGGGCGGAAAGCCAGCGCTACAGCGCATTGATTGAGCAAAACGGCGGCATTGATTTGCAACTGCTGGGCATTGGACGCAACGGGCATATTGGCTTTAATGAACCGAGTGAGAATTTTACGCAAGAATCATTCAAAGTTGCGTTGACAGACAGCACAATTGCCGCGAATTCGCGCTATTTTCGTGACATTCCTATGCCGAAATGCGCAATGACTATGGGAATTGGGTTGATTTTACGCGCCAGAAAAATCATTTTGATTGCGACCGGCAGCGAGAAGGCCACCGCGATAAAAGCAATGCTGGAGGGATCCGTAACCCCCCGTTGCCCGGCGTCCGCACTGCAAAAACACCCGGAGGTTGCGGTGTTTTTGGATCCCGCTGCCGCAGCTTTATTGAACGAAAATTGAGCGAATTTTATGATCACACGCAGGGCAGATGATGGGTTACTGTTCTTTTGTGCGCGCGTTTGTGGCCTTCGCGATTTTTTGCAAAATTTTCTTGACAAACACAAGCGCATATGCTATGATTATGATATACTATATCATAGTAAGCATAGGGGGATTATATGAAAAAGAAATTGCTTTCGCTGGCGCTTGTTTTGGCGCTGCTATTTGGGCTGTGCGGCACGGCGCTGGCAGCTGCGCCGCAGACGCGGGCCCAGCCGGAACCCATCATCCTTATCCCGGGCTACACAGCGGTGCAGCTGTTTGAACACCCGGTCTCAGAAGACCGGGCGCTGGTGTGGAGCCTTGATTTTTCCGCCGTTGGCAACGAAATCCTCAAGGAGTTGCCGGGGTTATTAACAGGCGCGGTGCTGTATCCCCTCACGAGCAAAGTGCTCACCCAGGCGTTTGCAAGGGCGGCGGAACGGGTGCTGGGGGGGTTCACCGTGGGCGCAGACGGCAAGCCGCTGCATGATGTGGGACCCTTTCCCGGCACGGCGGCGCAGTATTCGCTGGAGTGGCTGCGAGCCAACCACCCCGAACTGCTGCACCTGAAGGCGTTTTACGAAAATTTTGAGGCCGAGGTGCCCGCCGACCGCATCTTTATTTTTCAATATGATTGGCGCAACCCCAGCGTGCAGACGGCCAAGCGGTTGCGTGCGTTCATCAAGGAAGTGAAAGCCGTCACCGGCGCGGAAAAAGTGCGGCTGTTCGGCTCCAGCTATGGCGGGCAGGTTTGCGGGGCATATTTATACGATTACGCAAAAGATCTGGACGTGCGCAAGGTGGTGCTGGAGTTCCCCGCCTTTGGCGGCAGCAGCGCCATTGCCGACCTGCTGCTTGGCAAGGAAGTGCTCATCCAGGTGGAAACCCTCACCCGCTTCATTCAATCCTATGTGGGCACAGAAATTGAACTTGACTCGCTGACAAAATGGATACCGACAAAGCCTTTGGGCGGGCTGCTGCGCGACTTGCTGCTGGCGGGCTTTTTGTCGGTAGTAAAAACCTGGGGCAGCCTGTGGGATCTGCTGCCCGCCGATCAATACGACGCGACAAAGGCGGCGGTGCTGGCGCCCGGCGAACACTATGCCTGGGAAACCGCAAGCGACCGGCTGCACCACGAAATCATGCCGCGCACGGGCGAAACCTTGCGCAACGCGCAAAAAAAATACGGCATCGCCGTGCGTGTTGTTGCCAACAGCGGCAGCCCGCACCTGTTGGGCGATTACGGAATCAACAGCGACGGCCTGCTGGATGTGCGCTACACCACAGGGGCGCAAACGCTGCCGCTGGGCGAACATGGCATTGCGCAAAGCGGCGCTGTGTGCGCCAACCCGGCCCACAGCCACCTTTCCCCCGGGCAAGATATTGACGCTTCGGCCGCCTGGCTGCCCGAGAACACCTGGTTTGTGCAGGGGCAATACCACGGCGCCAGCTACAAAGACCCCTACGCCCTGGCCCTCGAAACCGAGCTGGTGCTGTGCGACGACTTGAACACCGTGCGGGACGACCCGGACTACCCGCAGTTTGGCGCATGCCGCCAGCCCAGCGAAAACATCGCCTTTGCGGCCGATCTTGCCGCGGGCACCGTGCAAGTCGAGAACCTTTCAGAACTTTATGACTTGCAGGTGCTGTCAATCACCGTGCCGGGGCTGTTCCTGCCCACAAAGGCTGTTCCGTCGCAAAAAATTGCCCCGGGCGCAAGTGTTGCCATTGCCATTGGCGGCACGCACACGCTGCAAGCCGGCGCCTATGTCCCCGTTACCGTCCGTTATTTGCAATACACCGAAGGGGTGCCGGTGCCAAAGTCAAAAGTATTTGACTTAACCGCTTGACAAGTCGCAAAAAAAAGAGTAAAATACCTTCATGAGAGAATGGAGGTATTTTGTTGATGGAGGAAGCTGGAAAACTGACACTAGAAACCGGGCGGCATAGCTTGTCCCATATTTTGGCAAAGGCGGTTACAGAGCTTTATAACGATGTTAAACTCGCGATTGGACCCGCAATCGACACCGGGTTTTATTATGATTTTGATCTGCCTCACAGCATTGCCGAGGCGGATTTTGCCGCGATTGAAGCGAAGATGAGCGAAATCCTCAAGCGCAAAGAGACGTTCATGCGCGTTGCGCTTTCAAAAGCGGAAGCGCTCGAAATATGCAAAGACCAGCCGTATAAGCTGGAACTGATTGAAAATCTGCCGCAAGACGAAGAAATCAGCATCTATAAAACCGGCGATGATTTTTTTGACCTGTGCCGCGGGCCGCATGTGGAGAGCGCGGCGCAGCTGCTGCCCTGGGCGTTTCAGGTGCAAAGCGTCACGGGGGCCTACTGGCGCGGCGACAGCAAAAACAAAATGCTGCAGCGCATATACGTCTATGCGTTCCCCGACAAAAAGGCGCTTAAGGCGCACCTGGCGGCCTGGGAAGAAGCGCTCAAGCGCGACCACAACAAGCTGGGGCGGCAGTTGGAGCTGTTCACCACCAGCGATGTGATTGGGCAGGGGCTGCCGGTTTTGCTGCCAAAGGGTGCGCTGATTGTGCGCACGCTGCAGCGCTTTGTGGAGGACGAGGAGGAGCGCCGCGGCTACCAGCAGACCATGACGCCGCTGATAGCCAAGCGCGACCTGTATCAAATTTCGGGGCACTGGGATCATTATCGGGACGGCATGTTTGTGCTGGGCGACCCGGCGACGTTTGAGGACCCGGCAG
>JAITBA010000151.1 GCA_031283835.1 Oscillospiraceae bacterium | reverse complement strand
CGCCGCAATCTGTTGGGGGCCTTCGTATTGAATCTGCTGCTCCAACTGCCGCAAATAATCTTCCGCCGTGCCCCCCGTGCGATACACATAGGGATCAAAAAATTTTAAAAAGCCGTTGGCGGCAGGGTTTTCCAACGCAAAACGACGCGGGTCGCCCGAAACATTGCCGCTGCCCAGGGTGGAGCCATGGTAGCTCCGATAGCGCGAGAGCACCTTGGCGCGGCCTGTTACGGTGCGGGCCATGTTTAGTGCGGCCTCGTTGGCGTCGGAGCCGCCGCACGTAAAAAAGGTCTTCGCAAAGTGCCCGCCTGCCAGCTTCACCAGCTTTTGCGCCAGAACAGACTTCGCCTCAAAAGCGTGGGCGGGGGCAACATAGCTGAATCGCTCCAGCTGCGCCCGCATCGCGTCTTCGATTTCGCTCACCCGAAAGCCCAGGTTGGAGCAACTGAGCTGGCAGGACATATCCAGGTAGCGCTTGCCGTCATAGTCCCAAAAATAGGGCCCTTCCCCCCGGGCGACCGCCAAGGGTTCCGCATTCCCCGGCAGCCATGGGTGCTGATTATATTGCTGATCCAGCGCGATAACCTCTTCTTTGTTAAGCATGGCGCACCTTCTTTTCTTTTGAGATAAGCAGGATAGCGAGGAAACTCAACCCCAGCGCCGCAATGCAATAGGGGAACAGCGTCCACAGGCCAAAGCGATCTGAAAGCCAGCCGCTGGCAATGGGGGTTATCACCATGGCAAGGGTCATCACGGTGTTAAAAATGCCTGTGGCCGAGCCGATTTTTGTTGCGTCCGAAAGTTCTAGCATGAAGGGGTAGAGGTTGACGAGAGCCACAGAAAACCCGCCTCCTGTGAGAGCAAAGCTAGCATACATAGCAAGGTTGAGGGCCGGCTGCAAGCTTGCGGTGGCAAAGGCGGCAATCATTAGCCCAACGCCCAGCAGCAGCAGCGGCTTGCGGCGGAATTTTTGCGCCAGTTTTGCGGCGGGCGCGGCAAAAAGCATGGCCGCCGCCAAGGTGAGCGCCATGGGCAGCACAATCTTCCCCGCGCCAAGCCCCAGCACCTCCTTCGCATAGTTTGGCAAACTCGAGACCAGGCCGTTGTAGGCCACATAGAAAAAGAACAGGCTTGCCAGCAAAAACGCGCGGTTTTTTGACTGTGCGTGGCCCGCCTCAACCTCGTCCGCTGCCGGTGTTTGTTCCGGCGGCTGCCAGCGCCGCTCTTTTACGGTGAACAAAAACAGCACAATGAGCACCGCCATAAGCACCGAGGTGACATAAAAAATTTTGTCATAACCCCACTGCGTGAAGAGCATGATCACCAAAAGGCCGACGACCGTGCACACAATGCTAACGATTTGCGTGATGGCGTTGGCCGTGCGGCGGTGTGGGATTGCGGTGAAATCGGGCAGCAACGCAAGGCTTGCGGGGCGCGAAAACGCAATGGAGGCCAAGGCGCCGGTAAGCAAAATCAAAAACAGCCATTTGACGTGAAGCCCCAAAGCCAACCCGGTCCCCGCCCAAAGCACCGCGGCCAGCACCCCACCCGCGATGATATAGGGCGTGCGCTTGCCGAGCTTCGATTTGCTTTTATCCGAAAGCCAGCCGAACAGCGGCAGCAAAAACAAGCCCAGAATATTGTCAATGGCCATCACAACGCCCTTTGCCGTGAAGTTCAAGGCCAGGCCACCCTCTTCTAGCGGGGCTGTGAGAATCACCGGAAGGCCGTTATCTAACACTGCGTTAAAGATAGAAATCCAAGCAAAAGCCAGCGAGATTGCAAGTGTGCGCGCAATGCTGTGGCCTTGCGCCTTGCCGCTTTGCAGGGCCGGGTTTTGCGAAATCGTTGGTGTGCCCATATCATTTTCTCCTTTTTAGATGACCGCGCAGGGGGGCTTCCATAAAGCCCGGCGCAAGGCCAAAGCAAATGTCCGAAACCTTGCACATCAAGCGGTTGTTGTTGAGGTAGGCGTAGGAAAGCTTGTTGAGGTTTGCCGCGATACTCGCAAAGCTCGGTGTGCTGCGCGGGGTGATTTTTACGCGGTTACCCCGGAAGCGCAACACAAATGTGCGCGAGGCACAACTTTGCATGAATCGAATGTGAATCTTTAGCACGTTGTTACTTTCCCAGTTTGCGTAGCCTGCGGTGTCAAAGTCAAAGCCCGAAAGCGTTACATGGCCCGTGGCGTACTTGCCGTCCAGGCCCAGGGGCACGGCGAGGGAAAACCGCGCGTCTCTGCCTTCTGTCCACGAAAAGTCCAGCGCATCTTCGCGAAAGCGCAGTTGCAGGTTGTTAATGTACCCCGCGCGGTCCAAACTCATTTGATTCACCGTCATGGGCAAAACGCTCAGCGGAAAGCCAAGCAAATTTTGCACAACCTGCCGCTTGAGTTTTAACTGGCTGTGATTCAACCTTTGCTCCAAAGGGCTGCGCCCCGAAACCGGCGGCGAGCGGAAACTTAGGTTTGCCGCGGCGGTTCGCAGCTGCTCCAGGTCGTCGGGGTGTGCCTGCGTGCCTTCCGCGATAAAGCCGGCGGGGAAGTGGGGATAGATCACATCGAAAGGTTTTTGCTCGTCCGCGTCCGCGCCAAAATACACAAAG
>JAITBA010000066.1 GCA_031283835.1 Oscillospiraceae bacterium | reverse complement strand
CTGCCTAAAATCGAACGCCGTGCCCGCCACCGGACGCCGCTCCCCCGTTGGTATGGAGTTTTCGTCCGTAGGCAGGTAGTGGTCGGCGTTGATACGCAGCACATGCGCCAGCACATTGCCCTTGCCCGCCAAGTTAAAGTATGCGTGGTTTGTTAAGTTAATAATTGTGTCTTCGTCGGCGGACGCCTGATACGCCACCGCCAACGTGCCGCCTTTTATCTGGTAACGCACCGTAGCCGTTATTTTTCCGGGGAAGCCCTCGCTGCCCGCCGGGCTGGTGTAGTGCAGCGCCAATGTGTCTTCGTCCACAATTTTGGCGTGCCAGAGGGCATGCGAAAACTCGCCGCCGCCGTGCAGGCACACACCCTCCTTGTTGGCGGTGACATGGTATTCCTTGCCCTGCAGACTAAATTTTGCGTTGGCGATACGGTTGGCGTAGCGCCCCACCACTTCGCCCTGAAAAGCCGAATGCGCCACGCGCTGCTCCAGGGTGTTGAAGGTGAGCAGCACATTTTTGCGCAAGCCGTTTTTGTCGGGCACAAACAGTCGGTTTAGTGTCGCGCCATAGGTTAGAACTTCGGCCCGCAGCGTGCCGTTATCCAATGTATAAACGTCCACGTTGCCGCCCCCCGGCAGCACGTCATAGACTTCTTTTGCGATAGACATGCGAATCCTCCCACCGCACTTGTTATTATAAAAATAATCATACCATAAAAACAAAAAAAGGTCAACAGAAATTTTGTGGTCGTTTTTGAACCCAAAGAAGAAACACGGGGCGGCGCGCAACGCGCTTTGCCCGCCATGCGCAAATATTCTCCGAGGCCCCTTGCTTTTTGGCGCGTTTAAGGGTATAATAGGAATGTTACACCAGAACTAAGGGCTGTTGAGTTACTATGAAAATAAAAACGCTGGATTTCGACAATAAAAAATGGAAGTGGTGGGGCAGCTGCCTGACCTTGCTGCCCCTGGCAATGGCCGTTTGCGCCGCACAGCCGGGGCAGTTTGCCGGCGCAATTTCGGCAGGGTGCTTGCTGCTGCTTTGGTGGCCCATGGAGCGGGCCGGCACGCGTATTACAGGCGTGCTGCTGATTTTGCTGGGCGACCTGGCGCTGCGCCACCCCACCGCCCAGGGCCTTGTGGCCGCGCTGCTGTTTTTGGTGTTAACAGGCGAGCTGCTGCTGCTTGCCTCACAAAAGGACGACCCGGGCGTGGCCCGCCTGCTGCACACGCTGCGCCCGCCCCAAACGCTCTATGCGGGCATTGCGCTGGGGGGCGCCTTGCTCATGACCCTGCGCCAGGGCAGCGGCTATTTTGAGCTTGGCGCTCACGGCGCGGGGGGCCTCGCTCTGCTCAAAAGCTATGGCCAGCTGGGGTTTCATCCCAACTGGCGTGCGGTGCTGTTTTCTACGGTGATGCTTCTGGTGCTCATCGCCTATCCCCGCAAATGCAAGTCGCTTTCGCGCGTTTTGCCGCCGGGTTTTGTGGGCGTTTTGCTCACCACCGGGCTTAATTGCCTGCTGAACCCCGTGCGGGAACGCACCACTGTGGCGGAATTTGCGCACAAGCTAGTGCCGCAGGTGCCGTTTTTTGGGCGCGCCCCCATTGCCGCGCTTTCTATGCTGCTCATCTACGCCGCCTGGGAAGAAGTGCCCTGGCGGCACCTAGCTGCCTGCATGCGCAAACCGCCCCGCGCGCTGCTGGTGTGCGCTGTGGCCATGCTCCTTTTTTTCTTTGACCTGCTGTGGGTCTTTGCCGCGCTCGCCATCGCCTGGGGTGCCATGTGTGCGCTGCGGGCTTTGCGGGCCCGCAAGTAGGCAACCCCACCGGGGCAAACATCAAAAAACACCCCCGCACATTGCTGCGCAGGGGGTTCGTTTTGGTTTTGCGGGCAAAGGTAGCAACCTGCAGCGGCAAACGGGTGTGCCAAAAGATTCTTATGCCTGGTTGGGGGCCGAAACCGGGCAAACCGCCGCGCAAGCGCCGCATTCGATGCATGTTTCTTCGTCGATAACATACAGTTCGTCGTCGGCGTGAATGGCTTCCACAGGGCATTCCGCCTCGCAGGCACCGCAGCTGATGCATTCGCTGTTGATAACATAGGACATGGTTTTTCCTCCTTATTGCAGTTTTTACCCCAGTATTGTAGCACATACCGCGCAAAAATGCAAGCAAAATTTCGTTGTCTGCAAGAAAATTTCTTTTTTGTCGGACGTCTTTGTCGTATTGACTTTCCAAACGAAAGATGATACAATAAAGATGTTGTTAATTTTTTGGATACACAGAAGAGGAGAAGTTGCAGTTATGGCAAAGAATAACATTGTCCCTTGGGAGAAAATCTATGCTTTTGTGGAAGATGCATTTGTTGGCGTGGGTGTGCCCCGCGACGACGCCAAAATTTGTGCCGACGTGCTGCTGGAATCGGACAAACGCGGCATTGAAAGCCACGGCGTAAACCGCTTTAAGCCCATCTATATCGACCGCATCTGGGCGGGTATTCAAAACCCCGTGACGGAATTCGAAATCGTTCGCGAAACCAAAACCACCGCCGTGGTCGACGGCCACGACGGCATGGGCCAGGTCATCGGCTACAAAGCCATGCAAACAGCCATCAACAAAGCAAAAGAATATGGCATGGGCATGGTGGCCGTGCGCAACAGCTGCCACTACGGCATCGCGGGCTACTACCCCTCCATGGCTGCCAAAGCGGGCATGATCGGCATCACCGGCACCAACGCGCGCCCCTCCATCGCCCCCACCTTCGGCGTCGAAAACATGCTGGGCACCAACCCGCTCACCATCGGCTTTCCTACCGACGAAGAATTTGATTTTGTTATCGACTGCGCCACGTCCATCACCCAGCGCGGCAAGCTGGAGTATTATAGCCGCGTTGGCAAGCAAACCCCGGCGGGCCAGGTGATTGGCAACGACGGCCTGGCAAAAACCAACACCGACGAGATCCTTGTGCAGCTCAACACCGGCGAGGCGGCCCTGGCGCCCTTGGGCGGCATTGGCGAAGAGCTGGCGGGCTACAAAGGCTACGGCTACGCCACCGTGGTGGAGGTTCTCTCCGCAGCGCTGCAGCAAGGCCAGTTTTTGCGCGCCCTCACCGGAATAAAAGACGGCGAAAAAGTACCCTTTCATCTGGGCCACTTTTTTATTGCGATTGATACAGAGGCCTTTATGGGTCTTGATTCCTTCAAAAAAACCGCCGGCGATATTATGCGCGACCTGCGCGGCAGCAAAAAAGCCCCCGGCCAGGCGCATATTTTTACCGCGGGAGAAAAAGAGTGGAACGTGTGGTGCAGCCGCAAAGACAGCGGCGTGCCCATCAACGACGCTGTGCAGCAAGAAATCGTTGCCGTGCGCGACAAA
>JAITBA010000065.1 GCA_031283835.1 Oscillospiraceae bacterium | reverse complement strand
TGCTCTTCCGATCTATCAAAATGGCGGAAATAGGCTGCGCGGGGTACCCCGGCAACGCCCACGCCAACCCCGAAGAGCTGCTGGGCGACAAAGCCAAGCTGGCGGCGTTCCAAAAAACCATTGCCGGCAGCGGACTAGAAATCAGCGCCTTTAGCTGCCATGGCAACCCGCTGCACCCCAACAAAGCCCTCGCGGCGGAATTTGACAAGGGCATGCGCGACGCCGTGCTGCTGGCCGAAGCGTGCGGCCTGCACCAAATCAACACCTTTAGCGGCTGCCCCGGCGACCATGAGGGCGCAAAGTACCCCAACTGGGTCACATGCCCCTGGCCCACAGATTTCCTCGATATCCTCAAGTGGCAGTGGGAGGAAAAGCTGATTCCCTACTGGACGGAATTTGTGCGGTTTGCCAAGGCGCACGGCGTGGACAAAATCGCGCTGGAGCTGCATCCCGGTTTCAGCGTATATAACACCGAAAGCTTGCTGAAATTGCGCGCCGCCGTTGGCCCCGCAATCGGCGCGAACTTTGATCCCAGCCACCTCATCTGGCAGGGCATGGATCCCATTGCCTGCATTCGCGCCTTGGGCAAAGAGGGCGCTATCTTTCACTTCCATGCCAAAGACACCAAAATCGACACCTATAACACAGCCGTGAATGGTGTGCTGGACTTAAAGCCCTACGGCGACGAAATCAACCGCAGCTGGGTGTTCCGCAGCGTCGGTTATGGCCATGGCGCGTCATATTGGAAGGACATCATCTCGAACCTGCGCATGGTAGGCTACGACTACGCCATCAGCATTGAGCACGAAGACAGCCTGATGAGCCAGAACGAGGGGCTTCGCAAGGCCGTCGCCACCCTGCAGGAGGCCCTTATCACCGAACAACCCGGCGCCCTGTGGTGGGTGTAGCGCCTGCGGTTGCGCCGCGTCGCTTTGTTTAATTCAAAAAAAATGCACAGGAGAACACTATGGCGGAAAATTTAAATCCCGTTGGCATGGCAGTCATTGGCTACGGCGGCATGGGCAAAGGCCATCACGTGGATCACATTCAAAAAACGCTGGGGGATTACTTTAGGATAACGGGCGTTTTTGACAGTTGCGAAGTGCGGCGGCAGTTTGCCAACGAGAACGGCGTTCACGCCTACGAAAGCCGCGAAGCCCTGCTGCGCGACCCGGCGGCGGAACTTGTTGTTGTTGCCACCCCCAACGATGTGCACGAAGAAATCGTGATTGACGCGCTGCGCCACGGCAAACATGTCATCTGCGAAAAACCGGTGACCCTGAGCGGCGCGTCGCTTGAACGCATGATTGCCGCCGCCAACAAAAGCAAAACGCTCTTCACCGTGCACCAAAACCGCCGGTGGGACGGCGACTATCTGACGGCAAAAAAACTGATTGAAAGCAACACGCTGGGCCGGGTGTTCAACATCGAAAGCCGGGTGCACGGCTCCCGCGGCGTGCCGGGCGATTGGCGCGCGCTGAAGGCCTATGGCGGCGGCATGGTGCTGGATTGGGGCATTCACATGCTCGACCAGATGCTGCAGTTGATGCGCGGCCGCCGCCTGCTTTCGCTCTACGCACAAATGACCACTGTGACCTGCGACGAAGTGGACGATGGGTTCCGTGTGCTGTGCACCTTTGAGGGCGACGTCACCTTCATGGTAGAAATCCTCACCAGTAATTTTATTTCGCTGCCGCGTTGGTATATTCTGGGCGAAAACGGTTCCGCCGAATTTGACTGGAACCGCGACGGCAAAATTGTGAAGGTGAGCGACTGGGAAAACCGCGAAAGCGTGCCGGTGCAGCTGGGCGTGGGTATCACGAAAACCATGGCACCCCGCACCGCCGAAACCATTCAAAGCAGCCCTATCCCCAAAGTGGACGGCGCGTGGAGCGCGTATTACGAAAACATCTTCGATGTGATTCGCAACGGCGCGCAGCCCGTCGTCACCCACGACGAACAACGCCGGCTGATTAGATTGGTGGAGGCGATCTTCGAATCGGGCCGCACCAACCGCGTGGTGGAAGTGGAGTAAGCGGACGCGGATCGAAACCCAATCGGGCTTGAGCGACACCTTTGTGCCGTTGGCCGCAGGGGGGCAATTTTGCAAGATGGATTGTGAAAGAGGGGCTTGCGTGTGTGGATTGTCTATGCGCTGCTTTCGGCGTTGTTTGCGGCGCTGACTTCCATTCTTGCAAAAATTGGCATTGACGGCGTGAATTCCACCCTGGCTACGGCCCTTCGCACAGTTGTTGTGCTGCTCATGGCCTGGGGCATTGTGTTTATCACGGGCAAGCAGGCCGAGGTGCACAACATCACCGCAAAAAGTTGGCTGTTTTTGGCAATTTCTGGCGTGGCGACAGGGCTTTCGTGGCTGTTTTATTACAGAGCACTGCAAATGGGCGAGGCCGCAAAAGTGGTGCCCATCGACAAGCTTAGTGTGGTGATCAGCATGGTGCTGGCCTTCGTAATCCTTGGCGAAAAAGCAAATGTCAAGTCTGTTGTTGGCGGGCTGCTGATTGCGGGCGGCACACTGGTATTGGTGTTGTAGGCGCGCAAAGCCCGGCAAAATGGCCGCATTCTTTGGCAGTTAACCATGCTTTGCGTGCACCGGCT
>JAITBA010000107.1 GCA_031283835.1 Oscillospiraceae bacterium | reverse complement strand
CTCCACAATAGCGGGCTGGGTTTCGCAGCTATATTTTAGCGCGAACAGCGCCGGGGAAGCCACCAGCGCTTCGTAATCCTCCTGCGTGAGCGTGTGAGGCTTGTGGTCAATCCACAGGCAAAAGCGCAGATAATCGTCCTCCAGCGGCAGGCCGCTTTGCAACGCAAAGCTTTGCACAACAAGCTCGTCGGCCAAATAGACCATGCGAAAGCGCCGCCGGTGCGCGGCATAAAAACCCAGCAAGCCCAGCACAAACTCGTGGGTGACGCTCACACGATTGCTGCCCTTGGCCCAAGCAAAGGGCGCGCGCCGCGCGCGGTTGATAGCCAGCTGTTTTTGCACCCGCACCAGCGCCTTTTGCAGGTACCAACCCAAGCTGCCGCAGCGCTTGACGAGCACATTTTGCAGCGGATAATAATAGCGCACCCGGTCGAGAATATCTTCCTCCACCGGGCAAAACTCCATATAATTTTTCCCCGCGCTTTCCGCAAAAAAGCGCAGGATTTTGTCGTGCGGCTTGTTGGGCAAATCTACGCCCGCCATCACATGATAATACGCGTGCTGTGTGCGCGACGCGGCGCGGAACAGCGCCAGCAGCAGGCGAATCTGGCTGCTGCCGCCCCAGGCAACGCGCCTGCGGGGCAAAAATTGCACACCCGCGTGCCGTATTTGCTCCACAACAGCGCAAACCAGCGCTTCGTATTGCGGGCGCGGCACTTTTTTGTCGATATGCAGAAAAATATCGTTTTCCGGGTGGTCCAGCAGGTGCAACTGGCGCTTGAGCAGCGCAAATTCGTTGTGCGCCATAATCAGATAGGCGTGTTTCATTTGCGTGCAATGGCCTCCATCAGGCCACCTTTTTCGATGATATTGCGCAAAAACGGCGGGAACGGTTCGGCTTTGTATTCTTTGCCCTGTGTGCGGTTTTTAATCACGCCCGCATCCAGATCGACCGTCAGTTCGTCGCCCGCCCGGATTTCGTCCGCCTGCGGGCATTCCAAAATTGGCAGTCCAATGTTCAGCGCGTTGCGGAAAAAAATCCGCGCAAAGCTGCACGCGATTACTAGTGAAACGCCAGACGCCTTGATAGCCAGCGGCGCATGTTCGCGACTGGAGCCGCAGCCAAAGTTTTGCCGGGCAACGATAATGTTGCCGGGCCGCACATTGCGCACAAAGTCCGCGTCAATGTCTTCCATGCAGTGCTTTGCCAGCTCCGCCGGGTCGGAGGAGTTCAGGTAGCGCGCGGGGATAATCACGTCGGTGTCCACATTATCGAGGTATTTGTGCACGTTGCCCTGGATGGTCATGTAGCAACTCTCCTTTATTGCATCTTGCAAATTTTTTTGTTGGTGATAGGCCGGCATTGCCAAGCTTCTGTGCGCATTGTTATGGCTGCGCAATGTAGCCCTTGACAGCTGTTTCGGCGGCAACGGCCGGGTTGCTCAGATAGACTTCGCTTTCGGGGTGGCCCATGCGGCCAACGAAGTTGCGGTTGGTGGTGGCGACGGCGCGCTCGCCCTTGGCAAGAATGCCCATGTGCCCACCCAGGCACGGCCCGCAAGTGGGGGTGCTCACCGCGCCGCCGGCTTGCATAAAGATATCGAACAACCCCTCGTGCATGGCGTCGAGCCAAATCTGCTGCGTGGCGGGGATGATAATCAGGCGCACACCCTCGGCGGCATGCCGCCCTTTTAGGATTTTGGCCGCAATGCGCAGGTCTTCAATCCGGCCGTTGGTGCAACTGCCAATCACCACCTGGTCGACAAAAACTTTTTCGCCTTTGGCTTCAAGGTCGTCCACCGTGCGGGTGTTTTCGGGCAGATGCGGAAAGGCCACGATGGGGCGCAGCTGCCCCAGGTCAATCGCAATCACTTCATCATAGGGCGCATTTTCATCCGCCTCAAAGATTTTCCATTCGCGCTGCGCCCGGCCCTCCACATAGGCAAGCGTAACGTCGTCCACGGGGAAAATGCCGTTTTTTGCGCCGCATTCGATTGCCATGTTGGCAATGGCCAGGCGGCTGTCGATGCTGATATTTGCAACGCCCGGCCCGGTGAATTCCAGCGAGCGATACAGTGCGCCGTCCACGCCAATTTTGCCAATGATATATAGGATGAGATCTTTGCCGCTCACATGCGCCCGAAAACTGCCGGTGAGCACAATTTTGATTGCGCTGGGCACCTTAAACCACGCCTTGCCCGTGGCCAGCCCGGCAGCCAGATCTGTGGAGCCAACGCCCGTGCTGAACGCGCCCAGCGCACCATAGGTGCAGGTGTGGCTGTCCGCGCCGATAACGCAGTCGCCGGGCACCACAATGCCCTGCTCGGGCAGCACCGCGTGCTACACGCCCATGCGCCCCACATCAAAGAAATTTTGCACACCGTGCTTTTTGGCAAACACGCGGATTTTTTTGCAGTGTTCGGCGGACTTGATGTCTTTGTTTGGCGTAAAGTGGTCGAGGACAAACACGGCCTTGCCGGGGTCGTGCAGCGCCGCCGCGCCCGCCTTTTCAAACTCATTGATAGCCACCGGCGTGGTCACGTCGTTCCCCAGCATGATATCGAGATCCGCCTCAATCAGCTGGCCCGCGCGCACTTCTTTTAATCCCGCGTGCGCCGCGAGGATTTTTTGCGTCATTGTCATTGCCATTGGTTTTATCTCCTTTAAAATTATTAGGGCGTGTTGACACTAACGCTCAACGCCCATCTTCTGGCGGATTTTCCGCCGTTCTGCGTTATTTTTTTTGCAATACGAAAGTATGACTGCAAAAAAATTGCCTTGCCCGGCAAAAAATCCGCTCAAAATCTGGACATTTCGGATAGTGTCAACACGCCCTAATACAGCCAAACGAAAGCCCGTTTTCTCATCGCTTCCACCCTCGCACCACTTTCGTGTTCCCCAACCGCCAAACCAGTGCCGTGCCGCGCAAACCCGCCTGGCGCAGCAGGCGCAGTTCGTGCTTCGGTGTCAGGGGAATATCCAGGTGAAACTTGCCGGGGAGGCCCGTCGCTTGCGATTCCATGTGCAGCCGCAACAAAGCACAAAAGCGCACTCGTTCTTCTCGGGGGGTGTCAACCATATAATCACAGTTGATAAACACCCCGCCGGGGCGCAGCGTGCCGCATATTTGGCCATAGAGATCCAGCTTCTGCTCCGGCGTAAAGTGGTGCAGGCTCATCACCGAAATCACCGCGTCAAAGGCGGCGTGCGGGTAGGCGTAGTCGAGGTAGTCCATACACAGCGTTTGCACATTGCAGCCCACACAACGCGCCCGCAGCAGGGCCAGCATTTCGTTGGCAACGTCGATGCCCAGCACCCTTGCGCCGGGGAATCGCGCGAACACGGCGGGCAGCTCCAGCCCTGTGCCGCAGCCCAAATCCAAAATATCGCAAACGCCTTCGGGCAAAAAACGCGCCGCAAGGGCCTTGGTGCCGCGCCCGCCGTCAATGTGCCCGGTGTGCGCCTCGTCGTATTGTGCGGCCCTGGTGTTAAAAAAATCCGCCATCGGCTCCAGGCCTTGCGCGCGCCACACTTCCTCCGCTTGATTTTTCATGGGCACAGCGCTTTCTGTGCCGCGCCGCGCAACGCATGGCCGCCCGCAAAGCAGCGCCCGCCCGGTCTGGCCAGAATATTGAAAGGTCCCCGCGTGAAGTCTTTCGGCATAGTCTGTTCCTTATTCTTGCAAGAATAGATGCATTTGTCAACACGCCCTAATCGATTTCGTCGCCGGCCTGCTCCCGCAAAAGAAAGTACACGATCGAATCCGCCAGCGCTTCCCAACTGGCCTCAATCATGTCGTGGCTCACGCCCACGGTGGTCCATTGGCACCGACTGTCGCCGCTGGTGATGAGCACCCGCACCTTCGTGCTTGTGCCCACGGTGCTTTCCATAATGCGCACTTTGTAGTCCAGCAGCTGCACGTTGCGCAGCGCGGGATAAAAATCGTTGAGCGCCTCGCGCAGGGCTGTGTCCAGGGCGTTTACGGGGCCTTCGCCCTCCGCCGCGGCAATCTTCAGCTTTTCATCCACCAGGAGTTTTACTGTGGCCGTGGCACTCTTGCGGTCGTAGGGCAGCTCGTCCAGCACTTTATAGTTCACCAGGCCAAAAAACGTGGGCATATCCCCCAGCGATTTGCGGATCAGCAAGTCGAACGACGCATCCGCGCCTTCAAAGCTATAGCCCTCAAACTCCTTGGCCTTCAGCGCGGTCACAATCTGTGCAATGTTTGCCTCGTCAAAACCGGGAAAGATCTTTTGCACACGGGGCAGCACCGCCGCCTTGCCCGCCACTTCGCTCATTAAAAAGCGCCTGCGGTTGCCCACCTGCGCCGGGTCAATGTGCTCAAAACTGCCCGCGTTTTTTATTACGCCGTCGGCATGCATGCCGGCCTTGTGCGCGAAGGCGCTGGCACCCACGAAGGGCATGTTTTTGTGCAAGCTCACGTTGGCAACAGAGGCAATTTGCAGTGCCGTTTGCGTCAGCGCCCGCAGCTGGTCTTTGTGCAGGCACGCAAAGCCCAGTTTTAGCTGCAAATTTGGAATGATCGCGCTCAGGTTGGCGTTGCCCACCCGCTCGCCAAAGCCCAAAAAAGTGCCCTGCACCTGCGTCGCCCCCGCCTGCACCGCCGCGCAGGCGCTTGCCACAGCCATGCCGCCGTCGTCGTGGGTATGAATGCCTAACTCTGCCGGGACATCCCGCAGCTGCGCGCGCAATGCCCGCACCGCTTCCGCGATCTTCCAGGGGAACGCGCCGCCGTTGGTGTCGCACAAGGCCAGACAGGACGCGCCGCCGCGCGCCGCCGCGCGCAAGGTTTCCACGGCATAGGCCTCGTCCAGCGCGTAACCGTCGAAAAAGTGCTCCGCGTCAAAGATGACCTCTTTGCCGCGCGCCGCAAAAAAACGGCAGGTGTCCTCAATCATGCGCAAATTTTCGTGGGGCGTTGTGCGCAAAATTTCGTGCACATGCAACAGGCTGCTTTTGCCAAACACAGCCACTGCCGGGGTGCCCGCCGCCAGCAGCGCGCCGCAGTTGCCGTCTTCTTTGGCCGCAATGCCCTTGCGCCGCGTGGAGCCAAACGCGCACAGCTTTGCGCTGTGCAGCCGCAGGCCGGCTGCCTGCCGGAAAAATTCCAGCTCCTTGGGGTTTGACGCGGGGTTGCCCGCTTCGATGTAATGCACGCCCAGATCGTCCAGCAGCCGGACAATCTCGAGCTTATCACGCACAGAAAAGGAAATGCCCTCCGCTTGCGCCCCGTCGCGCAAGGTGGAATCGAAAATTTTTATTTGTGGTTGCATTGCAAATCTCTACTTTACTGTAAACTCAAAACAAGTGTGCGCGGCATATTCTGTGCCTTGCGCCAGGATGCACTGCGCCCGCCACGCTTGGTTGGGCGCGTCGGGCCAGGCCTGGGTTTCTAGGCAAAAGCCCTGGTGCCGCACAAACGGCGCCGTCAAAAAGTTCCCGCAATACAGCTGCACACCGGGCAGGCTGGTTTGCACGCGCAGCACCCTGCCGCTGGTAGGGTCGCAGGCCTCGGCGCACCAATCGGCGCTGTTGAGGCAAAAGTTGTGGTCATAGCCCTTGCAGCGGGTCAGCTGCTCGTCCGGCGCGTGTATTTCTTGCCCTATGGGTTTGCCCTG
>JAITBA010000101.1 GCA_031283835.1 Oscillospiraceae bacterium | reverse complement strand
CGGATGGATGTGCGCAAAACCGAGTCGCTCAAAGGGCCCGGCGGCGAGTTTGTTGGCAGCCACACGCGTGTAAAAATCGTGAAGAACAAAGTGGCTCCACCCTTTAAAGAAGCGGAGTTCGACATTATCTATGGCAAGGGCATCAGCCGTGACGGCGAAGTGGTGGATGCGGCCGTGAAGCTGGACATCATCAAGAAAAGCGGCGCGTGGTTCAGCTATGGCGACCTGCGCTGGCAGGGCCGAGACAACGTGCGGCTGTTTTTGGGCGAAAACCCGGAGGTGATGGAGGAAATTTCTGCGCTGGTGCAGAACGGCGTGCAGGAGGCGGCGCACAAGCCGGCGGAAGACAAGGCCACGGCGCCTGCCAAGGGTCGCGGAAAAGCAGCGGCCAAAGCGCCCTCCAAGGGCAAGGCCAGCCTGGATATTCTGGTGGACGACGATGAGGATATCTGAGCCTGACGCAGCAGAAAGCGAAAGCTACGAGGCCTTGTGGAACAGGGCTTTGTGGTATTTGGGGCGGCGGGATTACGGAACGTTGGAGCTGCGGCAGAAATTGCTGCGGCAACGACCCGGCAAGCCGCTGCCCGCAGAAGATGATGTGGAGCAGGCGATTGCGCGGTTGCTGGAGCTTGGATATTTGAACGACGAGCGGTATGCGCAGCGGCTGGCGGAAGCGTTGCAGGCCAAGGGGTTTGGCACGCGCGGGGTGGCGATGGAGCTGCGGCAGCGCGGGCTGGGCGATGCGTATTTTGACTTGCCCGCAGAGGACGGCGCGCGGCTGGGAGAGCTGCTGGAGGGGAAATATCGGCACAAGCTTGTGGATGAGCGCGGACGGCGTTCGGTCTTTCAGGCGTTGCTGCGCAAGGGGTTTGCGCACGGCGATATCAAAAAAGCAATACAGGATAAAATAGGGGGATGACGGGATGGGACGCAAAATTGGAATGGTGTGCCTGGGCTGCCCAAAAAATCAGATGAATGCCGAGCGAATGCTGGCGTTGCTAGAAAAGGCGGGCTTTACGCTGACAGACAATGTCTACACAGGCGCAGACGCGGTGATTGTGAACACATGCGGCTTTATCGACGACGCAAAAAAAGAGGCCGTGGAGAGCATCTTAGAAATGGCGGAGCTAAAGACAGAGGGCACGGTGAAGAAAATTATTGTGACCGGCTGCTTGGCAGAAAGCTACCGGGCGGAGCTGGCACAGGAAATCCCTGAGGTGGATGCGGTGCTGGGGTTGGGTGCTAACGATGAAATTGCGGTGCATGTGCAGGCGGTTTTGCGCGGAGAAAAACGGGAGGAATACCCGCCGCTCAGTTGCCTGGCGCTGGGCGGGGCCCGCAAGCGCGGCGAAGATGCCGGGCACTGGGCCTATTTGCAGATTGCGGACGGCTGCGACAACCATTGCAGCTACTGCAAAATTCCAGACATTCGAGGAAAATTCCGCAGCAGAACAATGGAGGAGGTTATCGACGAGGCGGAGGGCCTGGCGGCGCAGGGCGTGAGAGAGCTGGTTTTGATTGCCCAGGACACCACCTGTTATGGTCTTGACCTTTACGGCCAGCGGCGCTTGCCAGCGCTGCTGCGGCAGCTTTGCGCCATAGAAGCGATCCGCTGGATCCGCCTATTATACTGCTATCCGGACGAAATTAGCGATGAGCTGATTGACGTGATTGTCACGGAAGAAAAGGTTGTAAAGTACATTGACTTGCCACTGCAACATATCGACGACCGCGTGCTGCGCAGCATGAAACGGCGAGGGGATTCGCAGGGGATTCGAGCGGTTTTGTCAAAATTACGGGATTCGATTCCGGGAATTGCCATTCGCACCACGTTTATTACGGGGTTCCCCGGCGAAGACGAGGCGGCCTTCGAGCTTCTTTCGGCATTTGTGGAAGAGCAGCGCTTTGCGCACATGGGGGTGTTTGCGTTTTCGCCCCAGGAGGGCACGCCGGCCTACAAGATGCCCGGGCAGATTGACCCTGCTATTGCGCAGGCGCGGGCGCAAATCCTCACGCAGCAGCAGGCCGAGATTGCCGCGCGGCACCAGCAAAGCACCGAGGGTCAAACGCTGCGGGTGATGGTGGAAACCTATGACACCTACACCGACAGCTATGTGGGCCGCAGCGAGGCCGAGGCCCCGGAAATTGACGGCGACGTACTTTTTACATCGGCGCGCCATTTGCAGGCGGGCGATGTGGTAAGCGTTGCGATTTTTGGTATGCGGGAGGACAGTTTGCTGGGGCGTGAAGAGCTTTGAAGGGCGCCGTAGTGCGTGCGGCAGGCAGTTGCCGCGCCCACATTTTTTTGAAAAGGGAGGACTTTCGATGATCATCACAGCGAACGGTGTGCGGCTGTTTTTTGAAAAGCAGGGGCAGGGGAGACCGGTGATTTTGCTGCACGGCAACAGCGAGAACCATGGGATTTTTCGGCGGTTGGCGCGGGAATTGGCCGATGATTACACGGTGTATGCCCTTGACACGCGGGGGCATGGCAAAAGTCAACGCGTGAAGGAGCTTCACTATGCTGACATGGCGGCGGATGTGGCGGCGTTCATTCACGCGTTGCGGCTCGAAGACGAGAAGTCACTGCTATACGGATTTAGCGACGGCGGAATTGTGGGGCTGCTGGTGGCCGGTGCCTGGCCGGGCTTGCTGGGCGGGTTGGCAGTGAGCGGCGCAAGCTTGAACCCGCAAAGCACAACAGACGGCATGCTGCGCCTGATGCGCTGGACGTATCGGCTTACGCGCAGCGCAAAATTCAAACTGATGCTGGAGGAGCCGGACATCACGGCGGCGGACCTGGCAAAAATCACCGTGCCAACACTGGTGTTGGCGGGCCAAAACGACATGATCAAAGAGGAACACACGCGGCGCATTGCGGCGGGCATTGCGGGGAGCAAGCTGCAAATTCTGCCGGGCGAAAGCCACACGAGTTACGTGATCAACAGCCCCAAGCTCGCCCCGCTGCTGAGACCGTTTTTTGCGGAACTGCCATATAAAGCCGATTAAATTAAAAACCAGGAGAACACCATGCCCAAAAAGCAACCCCGGAAAAGAAACACAACAAACGACGACAGCGCCGCCGCAAACGCCCATATCCTTGGGGCGGGGGAGGTGGTGCACCAGCCGGTAACAGAAACCATTGAGCACAACTTCATGCCCTACGCCATGAGCGTCATTCTCTCCCGGGCTATCCCAGAAATTGACGGGCTGAAGCCGTCGCAGCGCAAAATTCTCTACACGATGTATAAAATGGGACTACTCAGTGGGCCGCGCAGCAAATCGGCCAACATTGTGGGGCGCACAATGCAGCTCAACCCCCATGGCGACGCCGCTATTTATGAAACAATGGTGCTGCTGTCGCGGGGCTACGAGAAGCTGCTGCACCCTTATGTGGACAGCAAGGGCAACTTTGGCAAGGCGTATTCGCGCGATATGATGTGGGCGGCCTCCCGCTACACCGAGGCGCGGCTGGAGAAAATTGCCGCCGAGCTGTTCCGCGACATTGACAAGAACACCGTGGATTTTGCGGATAACTACGACAACACCACGAAGGAGCCGGTGTTGCTGCCGGTGCGGTTCCCCTCGGTGCTGGTGAACCTGAACAGCGGCATTGCCGTGGGCATGGCCAGCTCCATTTGCTCTTTTAACTTGGCGGAGCTGTGCCGCACCACGATTGCGCTTTCGAAAGACCCGGCGCACCCGATTATCGAAACGCTGCCGGCGCCCGACTTCACGGGTGGCGGGCAGATTCTCTATTCCCGCGCTCTGTTCGAGGAAATTTATGAAACCGGGCGCGGCTCG
>JAITBA010000221.1 GCA_031283835.1 Oscillospiraceae bacterium | reverse complement strand
CATCAGGTCGTTCCAGTTGCGCCGGTAGCTGATTTCGTTGGAGGTGCCGGTGATGTCGTCGTGAAATTGGTGGGTGATGATGCGCTGCCAGGCGGCGTTGAGCTGCGCCCGGGGGTACTCTTGCCGCCCAAGAAAGCATGCAAAGGCGCCGGCGGTTTCTGCCGCGAAGGCCAACTGCTCGGCCTTGCGGTTCCAGCGTTTGCTCCAGGTGCGGGCGGTGTAGCAGCCGGTGCCGTGGTCGCTAAGAAGCCATTCGCCTTTGTAGAGCGGCAGCGTGGCCCGCTGTGCCGCGGGCAGGGCCGCCAAATCGCGGAAAATATCGTCGCTGCCCGCACATTTTGTTTGCGGCGGGGTTGTTTGCGCGGCTTCGGCGCACATGACCCGCACAGAGGCCTCGTTTGGCGCACCGCCTTGGTCGCCCACGCCATGGAGCAGCAGGGCACGGTCGCTTTTGCGCAGGGCCAGGCGGATGGCGAAGTGGCGGCGCGCGCTTTTTGGCGCGGCGGCGTAGTTGTGCGCGTCGGGGCAGGCAAAGATTTTGCTGCCGTCGGGCCCTTGCCAGCACCCCAGCGCAAAGGGCACCCGCCCCGCGCTGCCCCAGGTGAGCTTTTGTGTGACGAAGCCCTTGAGGCCCATGTGCGCCGCCACGCCCGGCAGCGCCGCGCCAAAGCCAAAGCAATCGGGCAAAAACACATCGCAGCTGGTTGCGCCGCATTTTTGGCAAAAATAGCGGTTACCAAACAAAAAATTGCGCATGAGCGCCTCGGGTGATGGCAGGTTCACATCGCCGTTTTCCCATGCGCTGCCCGCCACGCGCCACCGCCCCTGGGTAATATAGGTTTGCAGTTCTTTGAACAGTTCCGGGTAATATTCCTCCGCCAGGGCGTAGCGGTAGGCACCCTCAAAAGAAAAAGTGTAGTTGGGATATTTTTTAAACAGCGCAAAATTATCCTCCAGGGTTTTTGGGAGGTATTCGGCGATGGTGGTTTCGAGCGGCCAGTGCCACGAGGTGTCGAGGTGCGCGGTGGCCACGGTATAGATGATTTTGTTCTTTTTGTTTTGCATGGCAGCTCCTACTACGAGTTCTTTAAGAAAAAGTATCGCGCGCGTTTGCGGGGCGTTTGTAGGCCTTGGACGCAAGCAGCAAACATAGCAGCATCAGCGCGGCGCACAAGCCAAAGTACGCCACAATCACACTGCGCCGTGCCGTGGCAAGCACACCCGCCTTGGGCAGGCGCAGCAGCGATTTGCCCAGCAGCAGGCGTGCCGCGGCGACTTCTGTTTTGCCAAGGCTGTTTTGTGTGGAAAAAGCAAGGCCACCTTCTTCCTCCAGCGTGGCGGCCACGCGGCGCACAACCACCGCCGCACTGGCTTCGTCGCGCCAAAAAGCCGCAAGATCACCCGGTGCGATTTGTTCGGGGGGCAGCGGGCGCACCAGCAGCAAGTCGCCCTGCTTGGCGGCGGGCAAAAGCGCGTCGTTGTTCACCGGCACACAGTGCAGCCCCAGCACCGGCTGCGCCGGGTGTGTGGCGCCAAAAAACAAAGCGGTCCCGCTCAGCAGGCACAGACCCAAAAAAAACGTCAGCACCAAGCAAAACACCTGCGTGCCTGTGCGCAAAAAAACCGCGTTGCCGGCACGCTTTGCCGGCGCCGGCGCAGGGAACGCGAACGGGTTTTGGTGCAGCAGCCGTCCCAGTTCCTCAAACGATGGCAGCGCCAGGTCGTCGTCGTTTGACGGCGGGGTGGCGGCCTCGGCTGCCGTGGCCAGCCCCATCAATTCCTCAAAGGTGGGCAACCCATCTGTGTCTAAAAGGGTTTGCATGGCGAATCCTCCAGGTTGTGGTTATTTTCATCATTGAACCCATGGCCGCCCGCAAAACGCTTATTCTAGCAGTTTCGTATAGCATTTGTGTTGGATTTGCACGCCCTAGTCCGAGCAAAGAAAAAAGCGCAGCAATGCTTTCGTATTTTGGGCATTTTTGAAAAGGCCGCAAATACAATATGCGAACCTGCTATCATTGCGCCGCCCGCAAAACCTGCACCGCAATGTTGAAGGCGACACTGCGCCCGCTGCCCGCGTTTTCGCCCACTACCACAATTGCGTAGGGCATTTGCGGGTTTAAGCACGCGCCAACGAACCAGGCGTGGGGGTTTTTGCCGTCCACCTGGGCGGTGCCGGTTTTGCCAAAAAGCTGCCAACCGGCGGTGCGCCCCGCAGCGTCGTAGTTGTTTGTGACGTTGCCGCGCAGCAGGGTTTGCAGACGCGCGGCGATGGCGGCGTCCATTTGGAAGGCGGTTTTGGCGGCGCTGAAGGGGCGCTGCAACCCGCCGGGGGTGATGGTGTTTTTGATGAGCCGGGGTTCCGTGGCTTTGCCGCCGTTGGCAATCGCACCCAGGAGCATCATCATGTGGGCGGGGTTGGCCAGGGTGGTGTGCTGGCCGATACCGGCCCAGCCCAGCTCCAGCGGCGTGCGTGCGGCGGCGGAGAACACGCTTGTGGCTAGGGGCAGTTTTTCGGATTGAAAGGCGCGATTAAAGCCCAAGGCGTTTGCCGTGGCCCGGAGGTTTTGCTGCCCCAGCTCCAGGGCGATTTGCGCAAAGGCGCTGTTGCACGAAACTTCGAGGGCTTTGGCAAACGAGAGCTTGCCGTGAACACTGTTGCAGATGACGTAGCCGTCGCCGGTAGAAAACTTGCCCGTGCAGTTGAAGGTGCGGCTCTCGATAGCGGGGATGTGCGCCAGCGCACCGGCGGCGGTGATGATTTTGAACGTGGAGCCGGGGGTGAACAGCCCGTGAAGCAGCCGGTTGAGATAAACAGCGTCATAGGCGGGGTTGCCGTCGATGTTCTCGGGTTTGTCTAGGGGGTCGTAGGTGGGGGAGGACACCATGCACAGCACTTCGCCGGTTTTGTAGTTCATCACGCCCACGGTGCCCTTGCGGCCCTCCAGAGCCAGCCAGGCCGCTTTGCACAGCTGCGCGTCGATGGTGAGCACCACGTCGCTGCCCTTGCCATATTTGATCAGGTCATAAATGCCGTTCAGGCGGCTGTAGCCTGTGAGAATGCCGCGATAGGCCGCGTGCGCGCCGGTAGAAATGTAGCCTTGCGGGTCGCCCACGGCATGGAGCGTGGCCTTGCGCAGGTCGCTGCCGCCGGGCATGTTACGCGTGTCCTCCTCGCTCTCGGCCAGCACAACGCCGTTGCGGTCAAAAACAGCGCCGGCCTGCCGCAGCGCGCCGCCGGCATAGATGTGGCTGTTGGCGCGGTTGGTGGCCCAGCGCGCGCCGTTGTGCGCAAACTGCACCGCCAAAATGACAACGCCCGCACAAAACACCGCCAGCAGCGCCAGCAGCGCAATGGCCCGGTTGGTGATGCGACGCATAGGGACTCCTTCGTTTTGATATTGGGTTAGGGCGTGCCCACAAAAACCTTTGTGTCGTAGGCAAAACGAACCTGCCCGTTTTGTTGGTGCTGCTCAAACAGCGCGCGCAGGGCCGCTTTGAGGGGGTTGTGCTGCGGGTGGCCGGGCAGCGGCGCATAAGAAGAGCTTAGCACGCGGCCCAGCAAGCCTTCGTAATCGAAGGATTGGAAGGACGTGAAGCGATGGGTTTGGTAGCCGCCCGCAAAAAAATGGGCAAAGACGACTTCGTTCAACTCTTTTGCGGTTTGGTTGGGGGTCTCGTTGTGGTGCGCCTGCAGAATGGCTTCGTAGGTTTGCATAAAAGGGTCGGCGACGTCGCGTTGGTTCCACACAAGGGCAACCTTGCCGCCGGGTTTAAGAATGCGTCGGCACTCCGCCCGGAATTGAACCGGGTCGAACCAGTGAAAGGCCTGGGCGGCGGTAACGCAATCGATGGTGGCGGCGCGCAGACCGGTGTCTTCCGCCGGGGCTGCCACAGAATAAAACCCGGGGATTTTGCCAAGGGCTTCCTCGGCGGCGGCGCGCATGGCGGCGTTGGGTTCAACGGCGAAGACGGTTAGCCCCCGCGCCAGCAGCAAGCGCGAAAGCTTGCCCGTGCCCGCGCCAATATCGGCCACGGCGCAACCTTGTGCCAGCCCGCAGGTTTGCACAAGGCAATCCACGGCTTCAGCCGGATACCCGGGACGGTACCTTACATAATTTTCCACATGCGGCGTAAACCGCTCTTTGCTGTCCTGCACGTCAGTCGCCCTCCTTGCGCTTTTTTAGCTCTGTTACTTCGCGGTGCAGCAATTCTGCCTCGTGGCGCGAAAGCGCGGCTTCTTTTTTCATCCGTGCCGCGTCTTCCAGGTATTCCTGGATGCGCGTGCGCAGGTTGTCGGCGGTTTCTTGTGCGGCGTGGGCGTCGTCCATGGCCTCCAGCGCGCAAAGCACCGCTGCCTGTGTGGCGGAGATCCGCCCGTTTGCGCGCATGAGCTGGGTAATTTTTTCGTTGAGCGTCGCCCCCAACCCCTGCATGTAGTCCTCGCTTTTTTCGCTCAGCAGCACATAATCCACGCCGCCAATAACAAGTCGCAGCCGTTGTCGCTGCTTGTCCTGATGTTCCAAACCGCACCTCCTCCGCACCATCTCTTTTCTATTATACAGGAAAATCACGCAATTGAAAAGAGGAAAATCACAAAAAAATAAAAATATAAAAAATTTTGCAGGAAAATTGCCTTTTATTGCGTATAACATGGTTAAGAGCACAAAAAACGAGAAGGAGGCGCCGCAAAATGGCCGATACAGGGCAAACAAAAAGCATCAGCGCGCAGCTGTGCGCGGTGGAGCATGCCATTTTGTCACCCCGGGCGGCATTTGCAGACAAAAGCACGCGCCCGCGGGCAGAGCCGGACTGCGATGTGCGCACTGCCTTTCAGCGGGATCGGGATCGCATTTTGCATTGCCGGGCGTTCCGGCGGCTCAAGCACAAAACACAGGTGTTTTTGTCCCCGGCGGGCGACCATTTTCGCACACGGCTCACGCACACCCTTGAGGTTGCGCAGATTGCGCGCACCATTGCGCGGGCGCTGCGGCTCAACGAGGATTTGACGGAAGCGATTGCGCTGGGGCACGACCTGGGGCACACGCCCTTTGGCCACGCGGGCGAGCGCGCGCTGCAGCAGGTGTTCTACCAAGGGTTTCATCACTACGAGCAAAGCCTGCGGATGGTCGATTTGCTAGAAAAAGATGGGCGCGGACTAAACCTGACCAACGAGGTGCGCGACGGCATTCTGCGGCACACCTGCGACCCCTTGGCCGCAACCCTTGAGGGTCAATGTGTGCGCTTGAGCGATCGCATCGCTTATATCAACCACGACATTGACGACGCGGTGCGCGCCGGGGTGCTGCAAAACAACGAAGTCCCGCGCGAGCTGGGCGAAACGAAGAGCGGGCGAATCAATACGCTGGTGCGTTCGGCGATTGCCGCCAGCGCGGGCGATTGCATTGCGCTGGAGCCCTCTGTTGCCGCGCCGTTCGAGGCGCTGCACCGGTTTATGTTTGACCAGGTGTATTTTAACCCGGTGTGCAAGAGCGAAGAATCCAAGGCGATTGACATGATTGTGTGGCTTTATCAATATTTTAGCGCCTGCCCGGCGCGCTTGCCAGACGATTATCGCGCCATTTGCCGCGCCGAGGGCGCCGAACGCGCCGCCGTGGACTATATTGCCGGCATGACCGACCGCTTTGCGGTACACGTGTTCAAAACACGCTTTATCCCCAAAGGGTGGGGGAAGTAGAGCGGTTCAACACGCCCTAAAGAAAGGAGGGTGTTCATGGCGATTCCTGAAAGTTATTTGCAGGAGCTGCGGCAGCGGGCGGATATTGAGCAGCTGATTGCGCCGTATGTGCAGTTGCGGCGCGGCGGGCGCACAATGATGGGGCTGTGCCCGTTCCACAACGAAAAAACGCCTTCCTTTGCGGTGTATCCCGAAAGCAACTCGTTTTATTGCTTTGGCTGCGGGGCGGGGGGCGACGCGGTTTCGTTTTTGATGCGCATGGAGCGGCTGGATTATGTTGAGGCCGTGAAGGCGCTGAGCCAGCGGGTGGGCATGCGGCTGCCGGAGGACAACTACGACGATGGGCTAGCCAAGCGGCGGCAGCGCATTTTGGCGGCCAACCGCGCGGCGGCCAAGTTTTTTCATGCAAACCT
>JAITBA010000148.1 GCA_031283835.1 Oscillospiraceae bacterium | reverse complement strand
GCAGCGGCGGTCTTCTTGGACTTGGCAGTTTCGCGCTGGGCGTGGCGCACCGCGTTTTCCTGCTCAATAAGCAGTTTGTCGTAGCCCAAACGAGAGAGCAACTTTTCCGCTTCCGCCTCGCTATGGGCACCGGGGGAATCGACCTGGCCGGTGAGGTATAGGGGATCCACATGGAAGAATTGGCTCATGACCAGCAACAGCTTCACCGAAATGCGGCCGGTTTTGACTATGCCGTAGATTGTGGGTCTTGCGTTGCCCGAAACGTCGCAAATCGATTGTTTTTGGGTGGCAGAGGCGGTGTGCCAAAGGGCTTGCACGCGCTGACCGGTTTTTTGGGTGTCTTCGCTGACATTGCCCTGTTTTAGTTTTTGGATCAATGCGGTAGTAATCATAAGTAAAAACCTCACAACTATTGTTTTATACTTGTGATTATAACAAATATTTTTAAAAAAAGCAATAGCAAAATCTAATATATTTTCAAAATTTGCAAAATTTTCACTGTTTTTTCAGTGGATTTTAACTTATCCAACATCTAAATGTGTATTTTTGGCACAATGAAGGGCGCGCGGCCCCTGTTCCAACAGCAAAATGTGCGGTTCTTTTTTTGCGGCGACGCGCGGGAAAAGGGGTGTGCGCGCGGGTCTTTGTTGTGCGAACAGACACCCGAAAGCCATAACCGTCGCCAAAAATAGCCAATTTAATGTAATAAATATATATATATTTTAATACAAGAAATATATACGTTATAGGAGAGGAGTTTTTCCGCAGTCCTCGACAAATTAATATTGAAAGCAAATAATTGACAAGAAATGGAGCACATTATGCAACAGTTTGTATCGTTTTTGCTGGCCGGCATCAGTTTTTTTCTGGGGTTGTTTTCTGTTCGCGTACCCGAAAAAATTGTGTGGGACAAAGCAGACGCCATCGCGATTTATCAGGAGATCGCGGCCAAAAACGCGGGCCTCGCCCTGCAAGAGCGCACCACGGTGGACAAGGTGGATTTTGGCATCCCCACCTCGTTGGGCGACTACAGCAGCCAGCTGTTTTCGGCGCTGCAAAGCGGCGCATGGGTGGGCCGCAAGGGCCTGCCCGGCCAGCCGGCAAAAATCACAGCGGACGACCTTGCCAGCGCCAAAGTGCTTTGGTATGACGGCGGCGACACGGTAGAAATCACCCTGACGCCCAAAAACCAAACCACCGACATCACAGGCAAAGCCGCCGACGGTTCGGTGGGCAAAAGCATTGGCGTCAAGGAGGTTTCGGTCTTTACTGGGGCACTCAAAACCATTGGGTTTTCGCTCAATGGCCTGTTCACCGTGACGTACCAAAACCCCAAAATTGTGATTGTCGCCGGTGCGGACGGCAAGATTCGGCAAGCAACCTACAGCTACGACACAGCGGCCTCGGGGGGCACCTTTAAGCTGGCGCTGCTGACGGTTTCTTTGATTACGATTACCGGGCATTATGAAGCGAAGCTTGCATAATATTTTCCAATAGCAGACAATTTTCACAAAAAATGATTTTTTTCATGCAGTTTTAATCACACAGGCGAGGAGAAAACCCTCGCCTGTCACTTTTTTATGAAATTTATCAAAAACAACTTGCAAAATAAGGGCGCATCTGTTATAATAAACTAGATATACCTATCAGATCAACTGGAAGGAGCAGGTGCAATGGATTTTAGCGGTCTGCTGGTTTATTTGACGCCCATTGGGGCAGCGGTTGCGCTGGTCTTTGTGGCCGTCATGGCAACGCGGGTGCTAAAGGCCTCCGAAGGCAGCGAAAAAATGGCGGCGATTTCCGCCAAGGTGCGGCAAGGCGCAAACGCCTATCTCAAGCGGCAATATGTGATTGTCGCCATCTTTTTTGCGGTGATGTTTGTTCTGCTGGCGGCAATCGCTTTCGGCTCAAAGGGCACAATACTAACGTATTACGTGCCGTTTGCGTTTGTGACGGGCGGTTTTTTTTCGGGGTTGAGCGGCTTTGTGGGGATGAAAATTGCCACAGCGGCCAACGCCCGCACAGCCCACGCGGCCAGCAAAAGCCTGAACAACGGCCTAAAAATCGCCTTTTCGGCCGGCTCGGTCATGGGCTTCACGGTGGTGGGCCTGGGGCTGCTAGATCTATCCCTCTGGTATTTCCTGCTGCGCTACGTGTTCTTGCGCGGCATTGCTGACCCAACCCTGCAGGCACAGCAAATCACCTCCGCAATGCTGACCTTTGGCATGGGTGCCAGTTGCATGGCGCTGTTTGCGCGCGTGGGCGGCGGCATCTTCACCAAGGCGGCCGACGTGGGCGCCGATCTGGTAGGCAAAGTGGAGGCCTGTATCCCGGAGGACGACCCCCGCAACCCCGCCGTGATCGCCGACAACGTGGGCGACAACGTGGGCGACGTGGCCGGCATGGGCGCCGACCTTTACGAAAGTTATGTGGGCAGCATCATCTCGGCTATGGCGCTGGGCGTGGCGGCGGCCACACAAATGGCCGATATTTCGGGCGACAAAGCAGTCACAATCCCTATGGCCATGGGCGGCCTGGGCGTGATCGCGTCCATCCTGGGCACCTTTTTAGTAAAAACAAAAGAAAAAGCGAGCCAAAAGGCGCTGCTGGGCGCGCTGCGCCGCGGCACAAACTTCGCCGCTGTTTTGATCGCTATCCTGGCGTTCCCGCTGGTGTGGTTTATGCTGGGCAAGGAGCACATCGGCGTTTATGGCGCGGTGCTTTCGGGCCTGATTGCGGGCGTGGCCATTGGGTTTTTCACCGAATATCAAACCTCCGATACATATAAACCCACGCAGAATCTGGCGGGCACCACCCGCACGGGCCCTGCCACGGTGATTATCGGCGGCATATCGCTGGGCATGGCAAGCACCGTGGCCCCGGCGATTATCATCGCGGTTTCGATTTTGGCAAGCTACTTCCTTTCGGGCGGCGCAAAAATCCCGGCGTTGGGGCTGTTTGGCATCGCGCTTTCGGCCGTGGGCATGCTGAGCACGCTGGGCATCACGCTAGCCACAGACGCTTATGGCCCGGTGGCCGACAACGCGGGCGGCATTGCCGAAATGAGCGGCCTGCCCAAAGAAGTGCGTGCGCGCACCGACGCACTCGACTCCGTGGGCAACCCCACGGCGGCCACCGGCAAGGGCTTCGCCATCGGCTCCGCGGCGCTCACGGCACTGGCGCTGATCGTTGCCTACACCGACCGCGTTAAAGAACTGAAGCCGGACCTGGTGCTGAATCTTTCCATCACCAGCCCGCCGGTGCTCATTGGCCTGCTGATTGGCGCGATGCTGCCGTTCCTGTTCTCGGCGTTGACAATGAAGGCGGTGGGCCGCGCGGCGGAAAGCATTGTGCTGGAAGTGCGGCGGCAGTTCAAAGAAATCACGGGCCTGATGGAGGGCAAGGCCGAAGCGGACTACGCTACGTGTGTGGATCTTTGCGCCAAGGCAAGCCTGAAGGAAATGATTCTACCCACGATTGTGGGCTTGGTGGCACCGGTGCTGGTGGGCGTTGTGCTGGGCCCCAGCGGCGTGGTGGGCCTGCTGGCCGGCACGCTGGTCACGGGATTTTTGCTGGCGATTATGATGGCCAACGCGGGCGGCGCGTGGGACAACGCAAAAAAATATGTGGAGGCGGGCAACCTGGGTGGCAAGGGCAGCGAGAACCACAAGGCCGCCGTTGTGGGCGACACCGTGGGCGACCCCTTCAAAGACACCTCCGGGCCTTCCATCAACATTTTAATCAAACTGCTTTCGATGGTGTCCATCGTGTTTGCGGGCGTTGTGCTCTCCTTCAACTTGATAGATAGAATATAGAATATAGAATGGGGTATTATTATGAAATTAAACACTAAAAAACCAATCGCGCTGGTTGTGGTTATCGCGTTTTTTGCCATTGTGCTGGGCAGTTCCGCGCTCACGTTTGTGCCGGTAGGCTCCACGGGCGTGGTGAAAACCCTGGGCGCACCCAACGGAAAAGTGCTGGCCAACGGCGTGCACTTCAAGGCGCCGTTTTTCCAGAGCGTGGAAACCGTCGATAACCAGATTCAAAAGCTGGAGGTGGACGCCAGCGCGGTGAGCCGCGACTTGCAGGCGGTGAGTTCCACCATCGCGGTGAACTACAAGGTGAACCCGGCGTCCTCAGTCGAAATTGTGAAGAATATTGGCGCGCAGCTCTATAAAGACAAAATTCTTTCCCCTGCCGTGCAAGAATGCGTGAAATCTGTCACAGCCAAATACACCGCCGAAGGACTCATCAAGGAGCGCAACAAGGTCAGCGTCGAAATTGCCAAGGGCATCGAAGACAAAGTGTCAAAATATGGTATTATTGTGCAGGCGTTCAACATTGTCAATTTTGATTTTAGCGCGGCCTTCAACAAGGCTATCGAAGAGAAGCAAGTGGCGCAGCAGGATTTGATCCGCGTAAAAACGGAGCAGGAGCAGCTAGTGGTGCAAGCGGAGGCCAAAGCGTCCGCCGCAAAAGCCAATGCCGAGGCCATCTTGACGGAAGCGGAAGCCCAGGCAGAAGCTAACCGTCAGCTGGCGGCGTCCCTCACGCCGAGCTTGGTAGAGTATGAGAAGATTCAAAAATGGGATGGCAAACTGCCTAGCGTTTCTGGTGGCAATGCCATTGTAGACTTTCGCGACTTAGAACCAACGCCCTAACGCCTGCGGTGCACCTGCGGCGAGCACACCTGCGGTGAGCAGATCGCGCTCGAGGTTCTCTCTTTTGCACACTTTCGTGCCCGCGTCACGCTTACGGGTTTTTGTTGCGGCGCACCTGTACTGCACCTGCGTCGCAAGCAAAAGCAGCATTGCCTAATTTCGAGCCATAAGGAGTTCTTTTGTGCAAACCAACGCCGTCGCGCCGCCCAAGCTGACCCTGCCGCAGCGCGCGGTGTTCCTTGTGCTGGGCACGGGGTGCATTGCTGTGGCCATTGGCATTTTTTTGTTCTGCCGCTTCGGCACCGACCCGTCCGTCACGCTGTATCAGGGCATCAGCGCCGCGCTGCGTCTCCCCTTCACGGGGGCGCTGCTGCTGGTGAACCTCCCCATTACCATTGCGTGTCTGGTTTTCCACAGGAACCTCATCGGCGTGGGAAGCGTTGCCAATATGGTTCTTGTGGGCCCGCTGGCGCAGTTTTTGCAGAATTTTTTGCTGCGCCACTGGCCGCTGGCCGGGCTAGCAGGGCGGGCTGCGCTGTTTGCGGCGGGCGTGGTGCTGCTTTCGGTGGGGTTGACGATGTACATTGCCAGCAACTTGGGCCTGCCGCCGGTAGACACCGTTTCGGTGATGATTGCGCAGCACGTGAAGCTGCAGTTCCGCTGGGTGCGCATCGCACAAGATGTGACGGCTATCGTCATGGGCGTAGGCCTTGGCCTGCTG
>JAITBA010000126.1 GCA_031283835.1 Oscillospiraceae bacterium | reverse complement strand
GGCTCGGGCATGCCGATATTACGTTGACGGCAAACACGTATGCCCACCTGGATATGAAACGCAAGCAGACCATTGCGCACTCGCTCGCCGGCGCGCTTAGCGGAAAGTGTTAGAATAGGTGTTAGAACAGGCCCAAAAACGGATGCTGCGGGGAAAAAGAAAAACCCTCAACGCCTTGTGCGTCAAGGGTTTTCCGCTGGTCGGAGTGTCGAGATTCGAACTCGAGGCCTCTTGGTCCCGAACCAAGCGCGATACCAAACTTCGCCACACCCCGCTTTTATGAAGTTACACAACCGCTGAATCGCTTGCATAGCAGTGATTTTCCCGATTCGCCTTTACCGCTTAAATGTTCATCTTTCTTGGTTCTGGCTTGATTGCTGCGCTTGGCACGAGCCAAGACATCCTAATCACTCAAGATATTATAAGATATTTTGAGTGATTTGTCAAGCTTTTTTTGCCGTCTCCGTCCAACTTTTTTTGGCAGAAAAAGCAACGGCCATAATCATGGGTTCCGTCTGTGTGTCGTTGGTCGTTCGCTCAGACAGAATTTTCTCGAAACCCGGCAGCATCGCTGCTTTCAGCGGGGTCACGGCTCTTTTTTGCGAAAAACGTAGCCGTCAAACCTCCAAGGGCATGGAGCGATAGCAAGGCACATGAAGGGCGTAAAGCTGTTGGGGTGTGCAATTTTTGTTGGTGCTTCATAATTTCACTCCTGCTTCCAATATTTTACTCATTATACACCATATTTATACAATTTTCAATACAACTATGGTTGGGTTTTTGTTCAACAAATTTCGCACAATATGACTGATGAAGCAACAAAGGAATTGAAATTCAACATCCATGTTGCTTAATAACTATTATAGCACAAAAAAAGAAAAAGCAAGTGGCAATAATTGCTATGATTTGCCATTGCTTTTCCTGATTTTTATTGCATTATAGATGATAAATTGAAAAGCGTCGAGGATTTTTGTCTTTTAAGGAAGACGACGCCGCGCGGCCAACCGTTAATGGTTCCGCCGCTATGCCAGCTGCTCAAACAGATTCTGTACCATGGCCTCGTTCATGGGGACAGGATTATTTTTTGCATTGGCGGGCAGCAGGCATTCCAGAGCCAGGGCAGGCAAATCGGCCAAAGGGATGCCCGCCTGCGCCAAGGTGCGCGGAAGGCCCAGCGCCTCGTTCAGGCGGTTGATTTTTCGCGCCAAATCCTGCGCGTAGTCTTTGTCCTTAAAGTTGAGCAGTGCAAAAGCCGCCAGCGTGAAAGCGCAGGCCGCGCCGTGAGAAAGGCCGTAGCGGGTGGTCAGAGGGAAGGAGCAGGCGTGAACCCCGGCGGTGCGGGCCTGCGAAAACGCCATGCCTGCCAGCAGCGAAGCTTCGCTCATGGCCGTGCGAGCGGCAAGGTTTTGCGGCGCGTGATAAGCAGTTTCTAGATTGGCGAACACCAGGGCAATGGCGCGGTCGGCAAGCGCGGTGCTTGCGGGGTTGCGGCCAAGGCTCCACTGGGCTTCAAGCGCGTGAGAAAGCGCATCCATGCCGCTTTCGGCGGTCAATTTTGCCGGACAGGTGAGGGTCAGCTCCGGGTCCACAATCGCTGCCTCGGGATAAAATTGCGGGTTGACGACAGGGGTTTTCCGGCCCGCCGCATCGCTGATTACACTGATTGCCGTCACTTCGCTGCCGGTGCCCGCGGTGGTGGGCAGCGCAACCAGGGGCAAGCCGTTGGCCGCCGCCTTTGCGCAATCAAGCACGCTGCCGCCGCCTGCGGCAACCACCACTTCGGCACGCATTTTTTGCAAAAAGGCCGCGCAATCCGCCACGTTTTGCCGGGTTGGGTTCGGCTGCACACCCGCAAAAAGCCCCGCAAAGTTTCCCGGGGGAGGCGGCGCGCTTTTGGCGTGCACCAGCACCGCACGTCTGCTGCGGAGGAGATTGGGCAGTTCGCTGCGCGCCCCCGCACCAAAAAGCACCTGCACGGGCAAACAAAAATTCCAGTTCATGCAAAAAACCTCAGTTCTAAAAATAGTAGGGATTTAGACAGTAGACTCTTCGATGGTCTTGTAGCCGATAAGTTGAACGGAAATTGGACCGAAAAGACCGGACGCTTTTCAACCTAACCGGCTATAATTATAGGCGACTGCGCCTTGCTTGTCAAGAACAGAAAAAAATACAGCATTTCAGATAAAAATAATTTTGATGAATGACAAAATTTTTTAGGATTCGTGTATTGACTTTTCGCTCGAAATCACGTATCATATAAATCATATCATAATACTATGATTTTATGACACTGAAAGGGGATCAGATCATGCAATTTCCGCAGGAGGGTCTTGCGCGAGAGGAAGTACTGCGCACTTTGGAGGAATACCGGCAGACGGACGGCGACTGGAAACACGGAAAAACCTGGAGCTTGGTGTATTATGCCGGGGAGGAAATCACAAGCCTGGCCGAGGAGGTTTATCGGCAATATTTCCACGCCAACGGCCTGAATCCCTTTGTGTTCCAAAGCCTAAAGCGCATCGAAACAGAAGTTCTTGGCATGGCCGCCGATTTGTTTCATGGGGACGAAAATGTGGTGGGCACCCTCACCAGCGGCGGCAGCGAAAGCATTCTCATGGCCGTAAAAACGTATCGCGACGAGGCACGTGCTTGCAAGCCGCACATTACCCAGCCCGAGGCCGTGGTGCCCGTCACCGTGCACGCTTCGTTTGAAAAAGCCGCGCACTACTTCGGTATAAAACTTGTGCACGCGCCCCTGGCCGATGATTATCGCGTGGACACAGCCGCCGTGGAACAGCTGATTACCCCCAACACCATCTTTTTGGTGGGCAGTGCGCCGCAGTACCCCCACGGGGTGATTGACCCCATTGCAGAGCTTTCGCGCATTGCCTTATCCCACAACTTGCGCCTGCATGTGGACGCCTGCCTTGGCGGTTTCACGATCCCCTTCATCAAAGAACTGGGCGGCAAGGTGCCCGCGTTCGATTTTGAGCTGCCCGGCGTCACCTCTATTTCGGCCGATCTGCACAAATATGCCTTTGCGGCCAAAGGGGTTTCGGCTCTGCTATACCGCAACGCGGACATCCGCAAGTACCAATATTTTGCCTATGGCGACTGGCCGGGCGGGCTGTTTATTTCTCCCAGCGCCACGGGCACGCGGCCCGGCGGGGCCATTGCTTCGGCTTGGGCGGCGCTAAAGTTCATTGGCCGCAAAGGCTACCTGGAAATCACACAAAGCGTGCTAGATACCACCAAACGCTTGTTGGCAGGCATCGCGTCCATTCCGGAGCTTGCGATTTTGGGCGAGCCCCCTGCGGGCATTTTTGCCTTCGGCTCCAACCAAATCAACGTGCACGCTTTGGCCGATCACCTGGAGCACAAAGGCTGGGTGATTGACCAGCAAGTGAACCCCGCCTGCCTGCACTTTATGGTGACGCCCGCCCATGCCACCATTGCAGATGCGTTTGTTGCCGACCTGCGATTGGCGGTGGAAGAGGTGAAAGCCGCACCCGAACAGCCCACCCCCAGCACCGCGCTTTATGGCCTGCGCACCGCCCTGCCCGACCCCGCGTTGGTGAACCAGTTCATCAAGGAGGCCTACAGCCGCTTTATGACAGAGGGCGGGGAATTTAGCTTTGAAGGATTGCTATAAGGAGAATGTTATGCCCACATTGGAACACAGGCAAGCTTTGCCCCGTGCAAAAAGCCCCGAAGAGATTGGGGTTTCTTCCCGGGCTATTCTTGATTTGCTGAAGGAATTTGACCGGCAGGGCCTTGAGTATCACGGACTTATGATTTTGCGCCATGGCAAGGTTGCCTTCGAGGCCTTTCGCAAACCCTATGCGGCAGAAATTCCGCACTCAATTTATTCGTTCAGCAAGAGTATTGCGGGCACGGCGGCGGGTTTCGCCATCGAAGAAGGCCTGTTTAGCCTGGATAGCACGCTGGCGGCGTTGTTCCCCGAATACCGACCCAAGCACGCAAAAAAAGGCTGGGACGACATTACCATCCGCCACGTGCTCACCATGACAACGGGCCTTGTGTTCGATGTGTTCCACCAAAGCGGCGCGGGGACCGACTGGGTGAAAGACTACCTGCACTCCAAATTGCGAGACACCCCCGGCGAGGTGTACCATTATACTAACGAGAATGCCTACCTCATCAGCGTGCTCATCCGCCGCCTGACCGGCCTGTCTATGTTTGCGTATTTGCGTCCGCGCCTGTTTGAGCCCTTGGGCATTGACGTACCCTTCAGCGAAACCGACGCCCAAGGCAACCCCGCCGGCGGTTGGGGAATCATCTGGAAGTTGGAGGACAGCGCGCGTTTTATTCAGTGCTACCTG
>JAITBA010000121.1 GCA_031283835.1 Oscillospiraceae bacterium | reverse complement strand
ATTTGATTGAAAGGCATCATCCTCGCCGGCGGCTCCGGCACACGGCTGTATCCCCTGACGATGGTCACCAGCAAACAACTGCTGCCCGTCTACGACAAACCCATGATCTACTATCCCCTTTCCACTCTGATGCTGGCCGGCATCCGCGAAATCCTTATCATTTCTACCCCCGACGACACCCCAAAGTTTGAACGGCTGCTGGGCGACGGCAGCACCCTGGGCCTGCAACTTAGCTACAAAGAGCAGCCAAGCCCCGATGGCCTGGCGCAGGTGTTCCTTATCGGCGCGGATTTTATTGGCGGCGACAGCGTGGCCATGGTGCTGGGCGACAATATTTTCTTTGGCAACGGGCTGGGGCACTTGCTGCGGCAGGCGGTTAAAGTGGAGCGGCGCGCCACCGTGTTCGGCTACTCGGTTGAAAAACCGTCGCAGTTTGGCGTGGTGGAATTCAGCGAAGACGGGCGTGTGCTTTCGATTGAAGAAAAGCCCCAAAAGCCCAAGTCAAATTACGCCGTGACAGGCCTCTATTTTTATGACAACCGCGTGGTCGAATTTGCCAAGAGCTTGCGGCCCTCACCGCGCGGGGAGCTGGAAATCACCGATATTAACGCGATGTATTTGGCGCGGGGCGAGCTGGATGTGCAGGTGCTGGGGCGCGGCTATGCCTGGCTCGACACCGGCTCCATTGGCAACCTGATGCGCGCGGCCAACTTCGTGCAATCCGTCGAAACCCTGCAAGGCATCAAAATTTCGGCCCCCGAAGAAATCGCCTACAATACCGGCTGGATCTCGGCGGCGCAGCTGGCTGTTTCGGCCGAAAAATATGGCAAAAGCGAATATGGCCAGCACTTGCAAAATGTGCTTGAGGGCAAAATCCTCTACAGCACCACATTTAACTCCAGCCCCAAGTGGGGCACGGACGAAGAGGAAGCGTGACCACAACAATCACCGGAAGAAGGCGAGACCAATGCAGGCAACAGCGCTGGAGGTGCGGGGCGTTATTTTAATCGAACCCACGGTGCACGGGGACGCGCGCGGCTGGTTTTATGAAAGCTTTAGCGAGGCGGCTTATGCCGCGGCGGGCATTGCCGGGCCGTTTGTGCAAGATAACCGTTCGTATTCGGCAAAAAAGGGCACCTTGCGGGGGCTGCACTGCCAAGCGGCGCCAATGGCCCAGGGCAAGCTGTTTGGTTGCACACGCGGGCGCATTTTGGATGTGGCGGTGGACGCGCGCCGCGATTCGCCTACCTACTTAAAATGGGTTTCGGCGGTGCTTACAGCCGAAAACAAGCACCAGCTATGGATTCCACGGGGGTGCCTGCACGGCTTTTTGACGCTGACGGACGACGTGGAGGTGTTCTATAAAGTGGACGCCCCCTACGCCCCTGCCCACGACCGCAGCATCCGCTGGAATGACCCCGCCTTTGGGGTCAAATGGGGCACAGAAAGCCCCGTGCTTTCGGCCAAAGACCAAAACGCGCCGCTATGGAGCGACGCCGGGCTGGAATTTTAGCCATGGAGCCGATGAAGCTTTTTTTTGAGGGAGGGATTGCGATTCGTGTTGTGATCACCGGGGCCGGGGGGCAGCTGGGCACAGATTGCGTGCCGGAAGCGCGGCGGCGCGGTTGGGAACCCATTGGTGCGGACATTGACGATTTTGACCTGACCGACCGGGCGGCTACGCTGGCGTTTTTGGAGAACGCAAAGCCCGATTGCGTGCTGCACTGCGCGGCCTACACCGCCGTGGACAAAGCCGAAGACGAGCCGGAAACCGCCCGCGCCGTGAACGAGGGTGGCACCGCGGCCATTGCGGAATACTGCGCCGCGCGGGATATTTGGCTGTGTTATGTCAGCACGGATTATGTTTTTGACGGCAGCGGCAGCGCCCCCCGCGAGGTTGATGCCCCCACGGCGCCCCAAAACGTCTATGGCGCAACCAAGCTGGCGGGCGAACAGGCGATACGGGCCGCGTGCAAAAAATATTTGATTGTGCGCACCAGCTGGGTGTTTGGCAACCACGGGAGCAACTTTGTAAAAACCATGCTGCGCCTGGGCAAAACGCACACAAGCCTGACGGTGGTGGAGGACCAAGTGGGCGCGCCCACCTACACGCCGCACCTGGCCCGGTTGCTGTGCGACATGCTGGCCCGGCCCGTGCAAGGCGTTTATCACGCGGCCAACCTGGGCGAAACTTCGTGGGCGGGCTTTGCAAGGCAAATTTTTGGGCTGGCCGGCCTGCCGTGCAAAGTGGTTCCCGTCCCGTCGTCGCAATACCCACAAAAGGCCGTGCGGCCAAAAAATTCGCGATTGTCGCCCCGGGCGTTGCAGCAGACGGGCTACGCGCCGCTGCCGCCCTTAAACATTGCTTTAACCGAAATGCTTGAGAAAGAAGGAGAACTAAGATGAAAGAACTGGTTTTGTTTTATTCCTACGCCGGCCACACCCGGCAAAACGCCGCCCTTTTTGCGCGCGAGAGCACCCTGGACACCTGCGAAATTGTGCCCCAAAAAAGCATTGGCAAGGTGAAGGCCTTCACGTTGGGGTCTGTGCAATCCATCAAGGGCCGGGGAATCCCCATTGTGCCGCCCGCCGTTTCGTTCAAAGACTACGACGCATTCCACATCTTTGCGCCGGTGTGGGCCGGGAGCATTGCCGCGCCGATGAATGCCGCCCTTGCTCTGCTGCCCCAAGGGGCGACGCTGCACCTGCACCTGGTTTCGGCCAGCGGCGGCAGCAACCAAGAAAAAAACGAACACCGCCTAGTTGACGCGGGCTTTAACGTAGCAAGCTACGAAGACATACGGGGGTAGGCACTCACTTTTATTTTTGGGGGAGTTATGACCGTTACCGAACAGCTTACGCGGGAGTTTTGCTTGCAGGCGTGGCAGGCCGAGAATGTTGTCGCGCTGATTGACGAGGGGAACACCATCCCCTTCATCGCCCGCTATCGCAAAGAAAAGCACGGCACATTAGACGACCAGGTATTGCGCGAAATCGCGGAGCGGCTGGAATATTTGCGCAACCTAGAAAAGCGCAGGCAGGAGGTTGGCGACAGCATTGCCACGCAAGAAAAAATGACCGACGAAATTGCCGCGGCGCTGCAAAAAGCCGTGACGCTGGCAGAAATCGAAGATATCTATCGACCCTTTAAGCCCAAGCGGCGCACACGCGCTTCGATTGCCAAAGAGAAAGGGCTGGAGCCGCTCGCGCTGGAAATCTTTGCCCAGGCGGCGGAAAGCAAAGCGCCCGTCACGCTGGCCGAGGGGTATATCAGCGAAGAGATGGGTGTTTGGAGCGCCGAGGAGGCACTGCAGTGCGCCGGCGATATTATTGCCGAAATGATCAGTGACAACGCGGATATCCGCCGCCGTCTGCGAAATTTGTGCATGGTGGTGGGCGAGCTGGAATCGAAGGCCGCCAAGCCCGGCGAAGACAGCGTTTATGCCGATTACTATGACTTCCGCGAACCGATTAAAAAAATTGCCGACCATCGGGTGCTGGCCATCAACCGGGGGGAGCGGGAAGAATACTTGAAGGCAC
>JAITBA010000014.1 GCA_031283835.1 Oscillospiraceae bacterium | reverse complement strand
GTCGTTTTTTATTCCATTATTTTCCGCAAGAACAGCCAAAAGGGCAGCCAACGGCAATCAAATGCAAAAAAAATCGCAAGTTTTCACAAATTCCACGTGACAAACGCGGCGTGATGTGTTACAATAAATATAATAGCTGTGACGGGGGAACGTGTGCTCACCGCAGGTGTGCCCAGCGCAGGTGTGACGGAATACGAAGAACGGGAAGGAATACCTATACATGATGAACACGACCGAAGCTCTGGCGGAACTGCTCCGCCTGCTAACACCCACGCTCAACGAAACCGCGTTTGCCGCCGTTGAGGACGACGAAGGCGGCCGCCTTTGTTTTGAAGGCCCTGAAGGCGCGCTGTGCATTGAACTCGACGGCAACCGCGCGGTGCTGCTGCTGAACGAAAAACAGCTGGCCAAAGCGCTGCTGGAGTTGGAAACGGCAGACGACCGCGTCTGCAAGCATATTGCCGACGACTTTGCCGAGGTGCTGATAGAAAAATACGCAAAGGGCAAAAAGAAGCCCGGACAGGCCGCCGTCAAAAAGCAGCCGCCCAAGAGCATCTCAAAAACCGCTATAAAAAACGGCGACGCATATTATGACGCGCTTTCGTTTGGCAATGCGTTCACTTCGCTTTATCCGGAATTGCGCGGAGAATACAAGGCCAACTATGAGCGCTACGGCGAGTTTTTGGCCGAAGAATTTTTTTTGGAACACGGCAACGCGCTGGTGCTTGATATCCTTCGCCAAAACAACAAAAACAATCCCGTGCAGCTCAAGCGCCTGTTTGGCCTGCTCAACGACGGCTACGAAAACGGCGTCAACGACGTGCAAAGCCTGATTGCCGTCACCATCCTGGGTTCGCTCAACGACGACGTGCTGCTGGCCAGCTGCACCGATTACCTCAGCCAGGATCTTGCCCGTGTGGTCATCCGCGTCAACCAATACCTTGCCAAAAGCAAGTCTTCGCGCCAAAAGCTCAAAAACCCGCCTCTTTATAAGCCCAAAAAAGAGAAGAAGCCCGGTCTGCTCCAGCAGCTGATGAGCGGCGGCGGGCAAGGCGGCGGTTTGCCGGGCATGTAACCCATAGAAAAAGTACAACAATTCACCTGGAGGTACACTTTTGGAAGAACAGGAACTGCTGCGGGAAGACCTGCCAGCCATGCAATTCGACGACGCGGAGGTGCTCGATACTTCCGTGACAGAAAAATATGACGAAAGCCAGATTCAAGTGCTTGACGGCCTGGAAGCAGTGCGCAAGCGCCCCGGCATGTACATCGGCTCCACAGGGCCGCGGGGCCTGCACCACCTGGTGTACGAAATCGTCGATAACTCCATCGACGAGGCTTTGGCCGGGGTTTGCACCGATATTCATGTTGAAATTTTGCCCGGGGACATTATTGCCGTGCGCGACAACGGCCGCGGCATCCCCGTTGGCACCAACGAAAAACTGGGGATTTCCACTGTGACGGTGGTACTCACCGTGCTGCATGCCGGCGGCAAATTTGGCGGCAGCGGCTACAAAGTTTCGGGCGGGCTTCATGGCGTGGGTTCCTCTGTGGTTAACGCGTTGAGCGAATGGCTCGAAGTGGAGGTCAGCCAAGAAGGCAAGGTGCACCGCCAGCGCTTTGTGCACGGCGACCCCGTGACGGCGCTAGAAATTGTGGGCGACACCAACGTGACCGGCACCTACATCAAATTCAAGGCCGACCCCGTCACCTTCACCGAAACCACGCAGTACGACTTCGAAACGCTGCAGCGTCATTTGCGCGAGTCCGCGTTCCTCAACGCCGGGCTGCGCATCACCCTCGAGGACCTGCGCAACCCGGAGGAGCCGGTGCGCAAAGATTTCTGCTACGAGGGCGGCATTGCCAGCTTTGCGGAATTCTTGAACAAAAACCGGGGCCTGACACCGCTGCACGAGCAGTCAATTCACATCAGCGCCGTGAGCGGCGAGCGCAGCGCCGAAGTAGCCCTACAATATAACGACAGCTACAACGAGCTGATGTTAAGCTTTGCCAACAATGTGCACACCGTCGACGGCGGCACACACGAGCAAGGATTTAAAAGTGCGCTCACCCGTGTGTTCAACGACTACGGCCGCAAGTTCAAAATCCTCAAAGACAGCGACAAAAACCTCAGCGGCGACGACGTGCGCGAGGGGCTCACGGCGGTTATCAGCGTCAAACTGACCAACGCGCAGTTTGAGGGCCAAACCAAAAGCAAGCTGGGCAACACCGAAATATCCCAGATGGTGTCGCAGATGGTCTACGAAAAACTGACAACTTTTTTTGAAGAAAACCCCGCCGTGGCCAAAGCAATTTTTAGCAAGGCGCTAGACGCCTCCCGCGCGCGCGAGGCCGCCCGCCGGGCCCGCGACCTAGCCCGCAAAAAAGGCGGCGCCGACGGCGCGTCGCTGCCGGGCAAGCTCATGGATTGCACCGAGAAAAACAACCCCGCCATGACAGAAATCTATATTGTGGAAGGCGACAGCGCCGGCGGCACAGCCAAGCAGGGCCGCGACCCGCGCTACCAGGCCATTCTTCCCCTGTGGGGCAAGATGCTCAACGTCGAAAAAGCCCGGCTCGACAAAGTGCTGGGCAACGAAAAACTTGTCCCGGTCGTGCTGGCTCTGGGTGCGGGCATCGACGAAGATTTTAACATCGAAAAGCTGCGTTACCACAAAATCGTCATTATGGCCGATGCCGACGTGGACGGCGCACATATCCGCACGCTGCTGCTCACCTTCTTTTTCCGCTACATGCGCCCGCTGATTGACGAAGGCTACATCTACATCGCCCAACCGCCGCTGTTCCGGGTGAGCAAAGGAAAAAAGCACCGCTATGCCTTCAGCGACGAAGAACGCGACACGCTGCTGGCCGAAATGGGCGACGGCTGCGACGTGCAGCGCTACAAAGGCCTTGGCGAAATGGATGCCATCCAAATTTGGGAAACCACGATGGATCCCTCTTTCCGCACCATGCTGCGCGTCACGCTCGACGACGCCATTGCCGCCGACGAAACTTTCTCCATCCTCATGGGCGACAAAGTTGAGCCTCGGCGAGAATTCATCGAAAGCAACGCAAAAAAAGTTGTGAACTTGGATATCTAGTCCTTATCTAAAAACACGGTGTCAGTTGCGGCATTGGCTGTTTTTGCAACTGTTTGCTTGGGTGTTATTAGACGCAAAACATTAAAGTATTGAATCAAAGGCAGGTATATCATCTTGGGTTTTGACGAGACTTCTTTGGAAGAACAAAAAATTACCGATGTGGAGATTGCGAAGGAAATGCGCAAGAGCTTCCTCGATTATTCCATGTCCGTAATCACCTCGCGCGCACTGCCCGATGTGCGCGACGGACTCAAGCCGGTGCACCGGCGGATTTTGTTCACCATGCACCGCAACGGGCTTATGCCCAACGGGGCGTATCGCAAGTGTGCCGACACGGTGGGTGCGGTGCTCGGCAGCTACCACCCCCACGGCGACGCCAGCGTCTACGACGCGATGGTGCGCCTGGCGCAAGATTTTAGCATGCGCTACTTGCTGGTAGACGGCCACGGCAACTTCGGCTCCGTTGACGGCGACCCGCCCGCGGCTTACCGCTACACCGAAAGCCGCATGAGCAAAATCTCTCTCGAATTGCTGACCAACATCGAAAAAGACACCGTAGACTTCATGCCCAACTACGACGACCGCCTGAAGGAACCCACCGTGTTGCCCGCGCGTTTTCCAAACCTGCTGGTCAACGGCTCCACCGGCATTGCCGTGGGCATGGCCACAAATATTCCGCCCCACAACCTGGGGGAGGTCACCGACGGCATCTGCTGCTTGATTGACAACCCCGACGCCACGCTCGAAGACCTCATGGAGCACATTCAGGGGCCGGACTTTCCTACGGCGGGGATTGTGATGGGGCGCAGCGGCATCCGCGCGGCCTACGCCACGGGGCGCGGCAAAATCATTGTGCGCGCAAAAGCCGAAATTATCGAGAAAAAAAGCGGCTTCGATATCCATATCAGCGAACTGCCCTACAGCGTGAACAAAGCCCGGCTGGAGGCGTATATCAAGGAAATCGCCAAAGAAAAACGCATCGACGGCATTTCGGGCACCGACGATTTTAGCAGCCGCAACGGCATGGATCTTGTGGTTCACCTTAAGCGCGACGCCAACCCACAGGTGGTGCTCAACCAGCTGTTTCAATTCACCCAAATGCAAAACACCTTCGGCGTGATTATGATCGCCCTTGTCAAGGGCGAACCCAAACTGCTCACGCTCAAAGAAATTTTGCAGCACTACATCACTTTTCAGGTGGAAGTGCTCACCCGGCGCACAGAATTTGATATGCGAAAAGCCCAGGAGCGCGCGCATATCCTCGAGGCGCTGTTGGTGGCGCAAGATAACATCGACGAAGTCATCTCCATCATCCGCTCCAGCAGCAATATCCCCGAAAGCCGCCAGCGCCTGGGTGAGCGCTTCGGCTTTGACGACGCGCAAACGCAGTCTATTGTGCAAATGCGCCTGGGGCAGCTCAGTGGCCTGGAGCGCGACAAACTGCTGGAAGAAATGGCAAGCTTGCAAGCCCTGCTGGCCGAATGGCAAGCCCTGCTGGCCGACCCGCAAAAAATGCTGGCGCAGCTCAAAACAGAGCTGCTGGCCATTAAGGAGCGCTTTAACGACCCGCGCCGCACGGTGATTGCCGAAGTATCGGGCGAAATGGACATTGAAGACCTCATCCCCGTGGAGGACTGCATCTATACCATGACCCAAATGGGCTATGTCAAGCGCCAGCCGGTGGATACCTACCAAAGCCAGCGGCGCGGCGGCAAGGGCATCAAGGGCATGGCCCGCCGGGAGGAAGACGTGGTGCAAACCATGTTCACCGGCTCCACCCACGATTATGTGATGGTCTTCACCACCATGGGTCGTGTGTATCGCCTGAAGGGCTACGAAATTCCTGAAGGCAGCCGCAACAGCCGCGGCATGAACATCGTCAACATTCTGCCCGTTGCAGGCGACGAGAGCGTGTCCGCCATCCT
>JAITBA010000006.1 GCA_031283835.1 Oscillospiraceae bacterium | reverse complement strand
GGCACCACGCAAGACGCTTCTTTGATGCGAGGCGATAATTTTTTTGTTGGCATAGTTCTACCTTTCTTGCCGCTTGCAAGCAAGCACTTTAAAAAATTGAACGATTTGAATAGCGTCAACACGCCCTAGCTCTTTCAGCCGGTTGCTTCCGCAGGGCCGCTTTTTTTTGCCGCTTCGATAAACCCGCGGAACAGCGGGTGCGGGCGCGTGGGGCGGCTTTGGAACTCGGGGTGGTATTGCACGGCCACAAACCATGGGTGATCTGTCAGCTCCACAGCTTCGACCAGCAGGCTATCGGGCGAAAGACCGGTGAGCCGCATGCCGTGCTGCTGCACAATTTCGCGGTAGTCGTTGTTGAATTCGTAGCGGTGGCGGTGGCGCTCGCTGATGGTGGCCTGCCCGTAGGCCTCATACATTTTGCTGTTTTCGGCAATGAAGCAGGGGTATTTGCCCAGGCGCATGGTGCCGCCCATATCGGTGATGTTTTTTTGGTATTCCATCAGATCAATCACCTTGTGGGCACTGGCGGGGTCAAATTCGCCGGAATTGGCATCGGTATAGCCCAGCACGTTGCGGGCAAATTCAATCACGGCCAGCTGCATGCCCAAGCAGATGCCCAGCATGGGCACGTTGTTTTCGCGCGCGTAGCGAATGGCGGCGATTTTGCCCTCCGTGCCCCGCTGACCAAAGCCGCCGGGAATCAGGATGCCGCGCAGCCCTTGCAACAGCGCGCACGCGTCCTCATAATCCCCCTTTTCCAGCTCTTCGGCGTCAATCCATTCAATGCGCACCCGGGCGCCGTTGGCAATACCGCCGTGGAACAGCGATTCCGCCACGGAAAGATAGGCGTCGTGGAGCTTGACATACTTGCCTACCAGGCCGATTTTTACCTCGTCTTTGCAGGCGTAGATGCCCCGCACCATGGCTTTCCATTCTGCCAAATCCGGCGTGCGGTTGGGGATATGCAGCTTATCGCACACAATGTCGGCCAAATGGCTGCGCTCCAGCATCAGCGGTGCTTCGTAGAGCGTTTTGACATTGGTGTTGTCAATCACGCAATCGGCCGTCACATTGCAAAACAGCGCGATTTTGCGGCGCATTTCGGCTTCCATTGGCTGGTCGCACCGGCACACCAGAATATCGGGCTGGATACCGATGCTCAACAGTTCCTTCACGCTGTGCTGGGTAGGCTTGGTTTTGTATTCCTCGCTTCCCGGCACAAAGGGCAAAAACGTCACGTGGATGAACAGGCAATTTTCGCTGCCTTTGTCGCGGGCCACCTGGCGAATGCTCTCGAGGAAGGGCTGGCTTTCCATGTCGCCCACCGTGCCGCCAATTTCCACAATATTCACGTCGCTTTCGCTCAAATCCGCGGCGTTATAGATACGGCTCTTGATTTCATCTGTGATGTGCGGAATCACCTGGATGGTTTCGCCCAGGTACTCCCCTCGCCGCTCTTTGGTCAGCACGCTCCAATAGACCTTGCCTGTGGTCACGTTACTGTTCACGTTGAGCCGTTCGTCGATAAAGCGCTCGTAGTGGCCCAAATCCAAATCGGTTTCGGTGCCGTCGTCGGTGACAAATACCTCGCCGTGCTGAAAAGGACTCATGGTGCCGGGGTCAATGTTGATGTAGGGATCCAGCTTTTGCATGGTGACTTTGACCCCGCGCGCCTTGAGCAGCCGCCCCAACGACGCCCCCGTAATGCCCTTGCCCAGCCCCGAAACCACGCCGCCCGTGATAAAAATATACTTTTTGTTGTTGCCGGCCATGTTGCCCCTCCGCATTCGTTCAAAAATTTATACTACTATTATTAATAGGCACGACGCAAGACGGATTAAAATGTTACCGCTGCAGCATCTCCCGCTTGTTTTCTCCCGCCGTTTGCAGCAGCGCCCGCAAGGCAGGTTTATCCTGCGCGGCAAGGGCGTCGCGAATGGTGGTTAAATCCGCAATATATTGCTCGAGGGACGCCGTCGTGTGTGCGCGGTTGTCCATCAGCAGCTCTGTCCACGCGTCGGCGTTGATATCGGCTACGCGGGTGCAATCGCGGAACGCCCCCGCCGTGAAGGCGGGGTGAATCGCCGGGTGCGGGTGCACGCACAGCCCCGCGGCAGCAATGTGCATAAGGTCGCTGGTGTAGGCAATCAGCGCGTCGTGCGCCTCGGGCGATGTCACCTGCAGGCGCGATGCGCCGATATGGCGTGCCAGAGCCTTCATCAGCTCCACGCTTTGCGGGCTGCTGCGGGCCGTGGGGGTAATTAAAAACCCACTGCCGCGGTAGAGCCCGGCTTCGGCGTTTTCGAAGCCATCGCGCTCTTTGCCTGCCATGGGGTGCACGCCCACATAGTCCACGCCTTCCGGCAGCAAAGGCGCAATCGCCGCATAAAGAGGGGTTTTTACCCCGCAAATGTCGCTCACGACTGCCCCGGGCTTCAGGTGCCGCGCATGTTCTGCCAAAATCGCGGGGATATGGTGGGCATAGACACAGAAAACGAGCAAATCGGCGGCGGCCACAACTTCACGGGTGTCGTCAGTGGCGCGGTGCACCGCACCGGCAGCCTCTGCCCGGCGGCACACCAGGTTGTCCGCGTCTGTCCCCAGCAGCCGCGCAGACCGGAAGCCCCGCAGCGCGTAAGCCAACGACGCCCCCATGAGGCCCAGCCCCACAATGCCAATGGTGAATTTTTCTTCGCTCATGAATCCCCCTCAAAAACAGATTCTTTTAAATAAACCTCCTCAAAAACCCACTGCCGGCAGATTTGAGGTCTATCATAAGAATATTGGCAGGCACGCCAATTTTTGTTTTTTATGTTCACTGCCGCTGGCAATGTGTCATAATTCATAAGATCCTCCAAATACTAATCCTATTCCACGGTAAAAATACAGGCGAATTTTTTGAGATTGCGAAATCGCATCCGTACACATTCTAAAAAAGAAGGAATTTGATGATCATGGAAACTGCTTTGTCCGTCCTAAAAGCGTTTTTGGTGGGCGGTGCCATCTGCCTGGCGGCACAGATCGCGTTAGATTTTACGAAGCTGACTATGGCGCGCATTCTGGTGCTCTTGGTGGTGCTGGGCGCGGTGCTGGGGGCCGTCGGGGTCTACAAACCTTTTGCCGCATGGGCGGGCGCGGGCGCCACCGTGCCCCTAATCGGCTTTGGCTACGCCATGGTGGAGGGTGTGAAAAAAGCCATTGGCGAACAGGGGTGGACAGGAATTCTTACAGGGCCTTTCACGGCGGCGGCGGCCGGCACGGGGCTGGCTGTGCTGTGCGGGCTGGCGGCCTCGCTGACGGCCCGCCCCAAAGAAAAATAACACACCCACGGTGCGCAACGCCGCAAACCACAGTATAACGATGAATAGGCGTTAGGGGGAGCCCTAACGCCTGCAACCGTTTTTCGCAGAAAACACGGCTTATTCCGCTTTTTCTTCTTCCACCACAATGGGCTCGTCATCTAGGCAAGAACAGGTGACAAACGATTCCAGTTCGTCGTTTTCTTGCGCCGCCTTCTTTGCCTTGATCTTTTTAACCAGGAAATACACACCCGCCACGGCCGCCGCAATCGCGGCAATCACACCAACAACCTTCAAAACTTTTTTCAGGGTATCCATCCGCCAAGTACCTCGCTTTCATTTTTTTAGGACAACACTAGTATACCGCAAACGCGACGGAAAGTCAAGGAAAAAATGACAGCGGCGCCTGCCAATTTTTTTTGCAAAAATATCTGTTTTTTTAAAATGAGAACTATCGAAATTGCGGCATCTTGGTTGTTTGCGCCCGTCACATCACAAAACCCGAACGCCGCCTTGCAGGCGCACCTTGAGCACATAGCAGCTTTGGGGTCCAAAAACGGCCTCCATGCCGGCGCGATAGTCGGCCAGCAGATTGAGCGGCACAAAGGCCTGTATGGTGCCGGCGAAGCCACCGCCGTGCACACGAAAAGCGCCGCGCCCGCCCAGCAGCGTTTCGCTCAGGGCCAGAGCCAGGGCAACCGCCTGTTTTGCAGGGCTTTTGCCGGTGGTGATGTTCTGGTTATACATGAACGAGCTGCGCCCGCTTTCGGTGATCAATCGCAAAAACGCGGCAAAGTCGTTGGCTTGCAAGGCGGCAGCCTGGGCGTCAACGCGCGCGTTTTCGGCAAAGAAGTGCAGCGCGCGCAGGGCCGCGCGGTCGCCGCAGGTTTCGCGGAGGCGGGGCAATTGCGCCAAAAAATCGGCTTGGGTGGTTTCGCGCAGCACGTTGCGGCCCAGGGCCTTTGCGACGCTTTCCATTTCGGCGCGCACGGCCGCATAATCCTCCGTTAAATCGGCATGAGAACCGCCGGTGTCGACGATGCAGAGGGCATGGCCGCTTTGGGCAAAGTCAAAATCCACTTTTTGCACGACGGGGACACTGCCTTCAAAGTCGATGGCCACGAAGCCGCCCACGGCGCAGGCGGTTTGGTCGAGCAGGCCGCAGGGCTTGCCAACAAACACATTTTCGGCGTACTGCGAAATCTGTGCAACTTCGAGCGCAGACACCCGGCCGTCGTTATAGAATTCGTTGAGAATCGTACACACAAGCACCGCGAAGGCGGCGGAACTGGACAGACCAGAGCCACCCAGCACATCCGAAATTGTTGTGGCGTCGAAGCCGCCAATGCGGTGGCCCCGCTGGGCAAAGCCCGCGCAAATGCCGCGGATCATCGCGGAAGAATGGCCGGTTTCTTCGGGCACGGGGGTGAGGGTATCGAGGGCCACGTCGTTGGGGTTGTAGCCTGCGGAATACACACGGACGCGGTTGTTTTCGCTTTTTGCGGCCACGGCAATCACGTCCAGGTTAATGCTGGCTGCCAGCACTTTGCCGCGGTTGTGGTCGGTGTGGTTGCCGCCGATTTCGCTGCGCCCCGGCGCGCTAAAAACCGCGATTTCTCGTTCCGGCGCAAAGGTTGACGCAAAAGCTTCCGCAACGCCCAGCAGACGCCGGGCCTGCGTGGCGGTGTGTTCGATTCCGTAGAGTGCCGTCAGCGCGGGGGAAGGTGTTCCCGCCTGCAATTGGGCAGTCAGCTGGCTGCATGTTGGCATATGTCAGTTCCTTTCGGGTTGCAAATTACCGCGATCCTTCGCCACACTTCGCGCTTGTTATCGCGCACCCGCAGCGAAGCGACAGTCGTTCTTTTGCTTTTTTGCCAAAGATTAAAGAAAGGGGGTTAGTGGTGGAACAGGCGTAGGCCGGTGAAGGCCATAGTGAGACCCAGACGGTTCGCGGCGTCAATCACCAGGTCGTCGCGGATGGAGCCGCCGGGTTGGGCAATGGTGCGCACACCGCTGCGCGCCGCGCGCTCCACGTTGTCGCCAAACGGAAAGAAAGCGTCGCTGCCCAGAGCCACGTCTGTGACCTGTGCCAGCCACGCGCGCTTTTCCTCCAAGGTGAGGGCTTCGGGCCTTGATGTGAAATAGGTTTGCCACTTGCCCTCCTCCAGCACATCCATTTCGTTGCCCGAGACAAACAGATCGATGGCGTTGTCGGTGTTGGCGCGGCCCAGGTCGGCACGCAGGGGCAGGGCGAGCACTTTGGGG